>NZ_FQVG01000025.1 GCF_900129265.1 Caloramator proteoclasticus DSM 10124
TTGTTTTAAATAAACTTTTTATTACATTTTCGAAGCCAATTTTATGAGTAAATTCTTTAAGCAATAACAATCCTGTATCAGAAGATAAGTCACCACCATCAAAATTTAATCGTATTTTACTATTGCTTTCTAAACAAATATCATATAAACTAAACATTGAGAACCCTCCCTTTGTTTGGTATTTGTTTAGCAACTATATTATAACAAATTTGGGCCCTCTTTTTCATGTTTTTATTTCACTTTTTAAGTGAAATGCAGTTTAGTAAAAAATTAAGTTAATATGGGCTATAGAACTCTTTTAAATAAATTCCATGAATAATTCAGGTTTAATAATCCTATCAAAAAATAAATCTATCCGAAATTAGTAAATAAAATATGTTGAGGTGATTATTATGGAAAAAATAGTTATAATAGGTGGTGTAGCAGCGGGTGCTACAGCAGCAGCAAAAGCAAGAAGACTTTCGGCTGATGCTAAAATTACAATTCTTGAAGCTGGACCAGATATATCATTTGCAAATTGTGGGCTTCCATATTATATAGGGGGAGATATTAAGAATAGATCAAAACTTATACTACAGAGCCCAGAAAGTTTTTATGAACAATATCAAGTAGATGTTTATGTTAATACAAAAGCAATAGAATTAGATAGACAAAATAAAATTGTATATGCTGTTAATACTGTTACAGGTGAAAAGATGGCTTTTGATTATACAAAATTAATTTTAGCTCAGGGTGGTAAGCCTATTGCTCCACCAATTCCAGGTGCAGAACAAGATCATGTTTTTCAACTTTGGACACTTGAAGATATGGATAAAATACATTCATTTATAGAAAATAAAAAACCCAAAACAGCTGTTGTTGTAGGTGGTGGGTTTATAGGACTTGAAATGACAGAAGCATTAGTAAAAAGAGGGATAAAGGTTTCAGTAGTGGAAATGATGCCTCACGTGATGAGTATAATGGAAGCAGAAATAGCAGGTTTTATTCAGCAAGAAATGTTGTCATATGGGGTAAATATACTAACAGGTAAAGCTGTATCTGAGATAGGTAAAAACAGCGTAACACTTAAAGATGGCATAAAAGTGGATGCAGATATGGTATTATTATCAATTGGTGTTAGACCTACATTACAACTTGCACAAGAAGCTGGTCTTGCTATAGGCGATGCAGGAGGACTATTAGTTGATTCAACATTAAAGACAAGTGATGACAATATTTATGCAGCAGGCGATATGATTGAATTTGAACACAGAGTTCTTGGTAAGAAGGTTCGTATTCCTCTGGCGGGCCCTGCTAATCGTCAAGGAAGAATTGCAGCTGAGAATGCTCTTGGTAAAAAACATGAGTATAAAGGCCCTATTGGTACATCAATAGTAAGGGTTTTTGATGCAGTTGCAGGAATTACAGGGCTTTCATTAAAAGCTGCAAGGTCTGTAGGATTTAATGCAGATGCAATTGTAGTTCATAAGGAACACCATACTTCTTATTATCCTGGATCAGAATTAGTTACAGTGCTTATTGTTTATGATAAAGATACTGGATTAATATTAGGAGGCCAAACAGCTGGTTATGCAGGAGCAGATAGAAGGTTAGATGTTTTAGCAACTGCTGTGGCATCAAAACTTACTGTTTATGACCTTGCTGATATAGATTTTGCATACTCACCACCATTAGGAACTGCAAATGATGCTATTAATATGGCAGCCTTCGTAGCTGAGAATAGAATTTCAGGTTATTCACCTTCATTAACTGTTTCTGAAATTGATGATTTTTTAAATGGAAAAGATGCGTTGTGGATTGATGTTAGAGATGTATTTGCATTTGAAAAATCACATGTAGAGGGTGCAGTAAATGTACCACTTGAAATGATAGCAACTGTTCTAAACAGAATTCCAAAAGATCAATTAATATTAATTTATGATCAAACAGGAAAGAAAGGACATCAAGCAGTACGTACTTTTATTGGGGCAGGATTTACAAATGTGTATAATATAAGTGGTGGATTTGAAAGTCTTTCACGTTATATAAGGGCAATTAATCCAATAAATTTCCAAATTAATTTACCTTCACCAGAAGTCAAAAAAATAGGAGAAAAGAATACTGAAGATAAGAAGAATGTTGCAACAGAAGAAATAAAGAAGGAACAGTCTAATGAACCTTTAATTGTTGATGTTCGTACAGAAGAAGAATTTGAGTATGGAGCATTTCCAGGGGCTATAAATATACCTTTAGATGAATTAGAATATAGAATAGATGAATTAGGAAATAAGGATAGAAAAATAATTTTATATTGTGCGTCAGGAGCAAGAAGTGCTTATGCTGTTCAAATTCTTAGAGCTTATGGTTTTACAAATCTTGAAAATGGTGGCGGATTAACAAGAATGATGGCACGCTTAAGAAATAAATAAAAATAATAGGTAATAGGCAATTTGATTGGTTGAACTCTTAGTTTTTGATGATATAATTGTATTATAAAGCAAATATAAAGGATATATTATTTTGTTAAATTTTGGGGGTAGAAATGAAATTTCAAATTACAAATGAAAATATTCAAAAATATAATGGAATAACTAAACTAGAATTTCCAAAGTATACAACACAATTAATTAACTTAGCAAATCAAAATGCACAGGGAACTAGACCAAAAGTTGTTGGACAACTATCTGAATTGTTTCAAGAATTTCAAAATCAGACAAACGATATTTCTATTGAAAATTGGGAAAGTTGGTATTTAGATAAATATCCCAATGCAATTGAAGAAGCAACAATAAAAATTTATGAACAGATAGAGAACTTTAAAAAAGCTATAGAATTGATAGATAAAAATTTAGTGGAAAAATGGGTTCGAGATCTTGTTATTAATAAAACATATAATGGTTTATATGTTCAACAAGCAATTTTAGCAGCATTTGCTGAAAAGACAGGCCAAGATTTTAGATTAGCTACACCTTATGAAGAATCACAAGGTATTGATGGTTTTGTAGGAGAAACTCCCTATTCTATTAAACCTGATTCATATAAAACAATGGGACATTTGTCAGAAACAATTAATGTAAAAATGATTTATTATTCAAAAACTAAAACAGGTTTGTATGTTGAAGTGGAGGAATAGCTGTCAAATTAACTTTTATATTTATATTAAAATACAAACAAATATCAGATCAATCTAAAATTGTTTTTACAAATCCAGAAGTAATAGACCAAATAAAAAAACATGTCACTTAAGACATGTTTTTTTATTTATATTTAGTTAAACATATAAAATTAAAGTAAATAACTCAAACAAAATACTGTATGTTGCAATGGGGTAAATTATTAGTTATTATAATGATGTTGTGGATATTACTTTAGAAGATTAAATTAGCTTAGTTAAGCACAAGAAAGGATGAACTTAATGAGTACATTCCATAAATTATATTTTAAAAATTCATCAGATATGTCAGAAATCCCTTCTAATTCAATAGATTTAGTTGTAACATCGCCACCATATCCAATGATTGAAATGTGGGATGAGCTATTTTTTGAAGACCAAAATGTCAAACAGTCCTTTGAAAAAGGTGATGGCAGAAGTGCATTTGAATTTATGCATCAAAATCTTGATAAAGTTTGGGTGGAATTAAGTAGAGTTGTAAAAAGTGGAGGAATTGTTTGTATAAATATAGGAGATGCAACTAGAACAATAAATAATAATTTTGAAATTTATATGAATCATTCCAGAATAATAGCCGCAATGAATAAATTAGGTTTTAAATCTTTACCGTCTATAATATGGAGAAAGCAAACAAATGCACCAAACAAATTTATGGGGTCTGGTATGTTACCAGCAGGTGCATATGTTACATTAGAACATGAATATATATTAATTTTTAGAAAAGATAAAAAAAGAGAATTTAAAACGCAGCTTGAAAAGAAGATTAGGCAGGAAAGTGCTTATTTTTGGGAGGAGCGTAATACATGGTTTTCTGATTTGTGGGATTTTAAAGGAGTTAATCAAAATTTAAAGGGAAATTCACGTTCAAGAAGTGCTGCTTATCCATATGAATTAGCATATAGATTAATAAATATGTATTCTATTAAAGGAGATACTATCTTAGATCCTTTTTTAGGTACAGGTACAACTACTATAGCAGCGATGGCTTGTCAAAGGAATAGCATTGGTTATGAGATTGATAAAAATCTTTTAGAAATTATTGAAGAAAATGTATGGAAATCTATATCTTCGGCCAATAAGAGAACTCTTCAACGTATTAAGGATCATGACTATTTTATAAAAAATTACGAAAAGCCCATAAAACATTTTAATCAAAATTTAAAAATGCCAGTTATAACAGGTCAAGAAATAAATATTAAATTTAGTCTGATTGATAAAATTGAAAAAAATAATGATTATAATTATACTTGCTACTATAAAGATGTAATATTAGATGAAGATTTTTAAAATAGAGGAGGACAAGAGATGAAGATTTCAAAGAAGGATGCGTTGATGTGGTTTGAATTTTTTGCACAACTACCAGAGGATGAGGAGTTAAGTCCAAAGCAAGAAGAGATTGTTTATGCGACTTTTGCACAAATTGAAACAGTAGTTGAACATAGAAATAGTATGCTAATGTCTCAAATTAAAAATTTAAGAACATTAGAAAACAGAACTTATTTTGTTGGAAATAAAGATAAATTTCCTAAAGGTTGTCGTTCTTGTTTACTGGGCAATGGTTTGGGTGCTATTATAAAAACAAACAAGTGTAATTTAGATTGTAAGTTTTGCTATAACTATGGACAGTTAGAAGATATGCCTCCAGTTGGAGAAGGTTTATGGGAAATTGGAGGAACAAAGTTTTATGAAAGGGATATAGATCTACTTTTATCAATACAAAATAAACCTACTGGTGTTGCATATGTATATTTAGAACCATTTATGGAAATTGAAAAATATTATTCTGTAATAAAAAAATTTAGTGAAGCTAAAATCCATCAACATATGTACACAAATGGTACTTTGGCAACAGAGGAGACATTAAAGGCATTAGGTGAAGCTGGACTTAATGAGATACGCTTTAATTTAGGTGCTACTAACTGTTCAGACAAGGTTATAGAAAATATAGGTATAGCGAAACAGTATATTGAAAGAGTAGGTATTGAAACACCAATGACACCTGAGTTTTTTGAATCATTTCTAAAGAAAAAACAGGCTATATTAGATACAAAACTTGATTTTATAAACTGTGCAGAACTTCATTTAAATGAAAATAACATATACAATTATTATGGAGAAAATATGTATATATCAAGAGGTGGTTATATTTCACCAATTTGGAGTAGGGAGCTTACTCTTAAACTAATGAAAATTGCTGAAGAAGAAAACTGGGATTTAGTGGTTCACGATTGTTCAAACTATACAAAGTTTGCAAGAGGTTTAAATTTAGGCAGCAAAGAGGGAAAATGGTTTGGAGCAAGTAACTATTCTTGTGAGTTTTCAAGAATTCCATATGATGTATTTTTACCTATTTTGCAAGATGATAATTTTAAATTTTTAAGTGAAGAAGAATTACCATATGGATACAGGCCAGGGGAATTATTTTTCTAAAATATTGACACCTATATCAACCTAAAGTAAAAACTTTGATTTTTAAATAAATTTAAATCACCACTTTGGACGTGAATTTTTTCCAATAGGTAAGCCAATGGAAATATTCAAAAAATAGTATATACAAAAATATGAAAGAAAAAGAGTCATCTACAAATGAAGGTAGAGGGCTCTTTTTCTTTCATATTAAATAAACACTATTTACATTTAGATTTGATTATTGTATAAATATTTATTGTAATAATCTATAATGAAGAGTAATAATATGTTATAATACTTTTAAAAAGGGTTATATTTTAAATATCAGGGGGAGAAAAAATGGAAGTAGATAAAATTAAAAAATTCGAAGAGTTTTTTACGAATTCTTTCAGGGATGGGAAAGTAGTGAGAGAGTTGAGGTTATCTTCTGAGGAAGTAGAATATATTAGAAAATCATATCCAAATGTTCAAATATCTAAATTAAGTGGATATGAAAAAAACAAGGATAAAAATTGGTATACAGTAAAATTAGGGCGATAAGTTTTACTTTAGAAAAAATAACATTAGAAAGTAGGTTGTGAGATATGGAACATAAGAATAAAGCAGTTGTACTTGGAGCAAATTATTATATTGGACTTAGTGTTATTAGATGCCTTGGAAGTGAAGGAGTTAAAGTAGCAGCAGTTGATTATTCTAAAAAGGGTACATATGGATTTTACTCAAAATATTGTTCAGAGATTTTAATAGGTCCGCACTATAAGGAAAAGCCACAGGAGTTTTTACAATTTTTAATAGACTACGCAAAAAAGCAAGAGCATCCTCCAGTTTTATTTCCTTGTGCAGACCCTTATGTAGAGTTTGTTGATGAACATTTAGATGTATTAAAACAGTACTATTTAATACACGATATTGAGCAAGGTTTATATACAAAGCTTATGAATAAGGGAACTTTAAGGGATTTAGCAATAGAGCACGGAGTTAGAGTTCCTGAGACTGTAAGTGTTGATGAAGAGAATTTTATTGAAAAAGTAGAAGAACAAATTAAGTATCCTTGTTTAGTAAAACCTGTTGATTCTCATACCTTTGTTTCAATATTTAGAAGAAAGCTTTTTAAAGTTTATAATAGAGAAGAATTATTGTCTTGTGTTCAAAAAGCAAAGGAGGCTAATACGGAAGTTATAATTCAGAGGATAATAAAAGGTTTTGATGACTGTATGCACACCTTTGATGCCTATTTAAACAAAGATTCAAAGGTAACTCATTGGGTTACTTGTCAAAAGATGCGTCAATATCCTATAAATTATGGTGCTTCTGTGTATACAAAACAAAAATATGTACCAGAACTTTACGACATAGGAGCTAAATTTTTAGAAGGAGTAAAGTTTAAGGGATTTGCAGAAATTGAGTTTAAAAAGGATGAGGAAACAGGAAATTTCTATTTGATTGAAGTAAATGTTAGAACAACAAATTTAAATAATCTTTTATATAAGGTTGGAATTAATATGCCATATATTGCCTATAGGGATTTAACAGGAAATCCATTGCCAAATGATGCTGTGACTTGGGATACAAATAGAGCCTTTTGGTATGCCTATGAAGACATTTTAGCAATAAAAGAATATATTCGCACTAAACAGCTAACTTTATCTCAAGTTATTGCTTCCTTCTTTAGACCAAAGGCCTATGCAATTTGGGATATTAAAGACCCAAAGCCATTCTTCGTATTTTTAAATTCAAAAATATCAAGGGTATTTGATAAGATATTTAAAAGGGGATAAAAATTATTATTTGAGAGGAGAGTAAGATGATTAAATTATATGATTTAATAAAATGTCTTGACGAAGTAGAAATAAGAAATGGCAAAAATATAGATATAGAGGGAATAGCTTATAATTCCAAAAACGTTTTAAATGGTGATTTGTTTGTATGCATTAAAGGATATAAAACAGATGGACATAAATTTATATTAGATGCAGTTACAAATGGTGCAGTTGCACTTGTTGTTGAAGAGTTTCAAGATGGTTGGACAATACCTCAAATTAAAGTAAAAAACAGTAGAGAAGCATTATCAAGATTAAGTGATAGATTCTATGGTAGTCCTTCTAAAAAAATGAAGGTGATTGGTGTAACAGCAACTAATGGTAAGACAAGCACAACTTTTATGACAAACGCTGTATTGGAAAATAATGGTTTTAAAACAGGCCTAATAGGTACAGTTGCTGTTAAATATGGAAATACAATTATACCTGCAAACTTGACAACTCCAGAATCATTAGACTTACATAGATATTTTGATAAGATGTATAGGGAAGGGATTACCCACGTAACTATGGAGGTGTCCTCTTCAGCACTTGATTTGAAACGTGTAAATGATGTGGATTTTGACATTGTTGTCTTCAATAACGTAAGTAGAGAACACATAGACCTTCACGGTTCCTTTGAGGAATACTTTAGAGTAAAATCAAGTCTTATTACTAATGCAAAGGAAAATCAATTTGCTATTTTGAATTTAGATTGTCCATACGTTGCTTCTCTTGTTGATAAAACAAAGGCCAAGGTTATAACTTATGGTATTGAAAACCCAAATGGACATCTTTATTGCAAAAATATTGACCTTTCAACAGGACGAGCAAAGTTTACAGTTGAGATTAGAAAAGAGTTTAGAGGTGAAGATATTCTTTATACACCAACCTCCTTTGATGTAGAGCTTAAAACGCCAGGATACCACTCGGTTTATAATGCTATGGTTGCAATTACTGTTGGATTAATATGTGGTGTTCCAATTGATGTTATAAAGGATGCACTATTAAAGTTTGGCGGTGTTGAGAGACGTTTTGAAATAATATATGAAGAGGATTTTAAGATTATAGACGACCATTTTGCAAACCCTGGAAATATAGATGTGACATTAGAAACACTACAAAAGATGAAGTATAACAATTTAAAGCTGGTTTATGCAATAAGAGGAAATAGAGGGCCTATAGTCAATAGAGAAAATGCAGAAACAATTGTAAAATGGGCACATAAATTGGGTCTAAAGGAAATAATTGCGACTTTAAGTAGATCCCATACGACTGAAAAGGATTGGGTTAAAGAGGAAGAAATACAGGTCTTTAAGGAAGTTATGAATAAAGCTGGTATAGATGTTATTTTATACGATGAATTGTATGATTCAATAAAGCACGCGATAAAGGAAGTAGGAAAAGATGATGTAATTCTTCTTGCTGGTTGTCAAGGAATGGACTATGGAGCAAAGGTTGCACTTGAAATCATAAGAGAACTAAATCCTAATATAGATGCAGTTAAGTTATTTAAACCATTACAAAACAGAGTAGCAGGTGTGTAAATATACGTAGTCTAAAGAAAGAAGGGAAGATAGATGAACGATAAGGTCATAGGTATAATCGGAGGAATGGGACCAGAAGCAACTGCAGATCTATTTATGAAAATAATTCAAAAAACAAAGGTTGAAAAGGATCAAGATCATTTTAGAATAATAATAGACAACAACCCTAAAATTCCAGATAGAACAAAGGCAATTTTATATGGTGGCGAAAGTCCAATAAATGCACTTATAAATACTGCAAAGAATCTTGAAAAGGCTGGTGTAGATGTTGCGTGTATTCCTTGTATGACATCGCACTATTTCATAGAAGAAATTCAAAACAGTGTGTCTTACCCTATAATAAATGCCTTTGATGTAGTAAGAGAATGTATATTTAAGCATTATCCCAATGTTAAAAATATAGGTGTTTTGGCAACGACGGGAACAGTTAAAACTGGTATATTCAAAAAACATCTCGATTTTGCTAATGTTATATATCCATCTCCAACTATTCAAGAGGAAAAGGTGATGGAGGCAATATATGGCGAAAAGGGAATAAAAAGAGGTGTTAAAAACGAGATACCATTAAATTTATTAAAGAGTGCAGCAGAGCATTTAATTTCTCAAGGAGCAGAGCTTATAATACTTGGATGTACAGAAATAGGATTAGTTTTAAAACAAGAGCACGTTGAAGTACCTGTGATTGACCCTATGGATGTTTTAGCTGATGCACTTATAAAATAACAAAAAACGACAACACATTGTAGCAATAATCCCCATCTTAATTGTGTTAAAATACAATTGAGATGGGGTGATTTATGTGGACAAATATATACTAATGAAGGAAGTAGAAAAATTAAATCGAATGGTAGAATGTACTGATTATAATAAATTGCAAAATAATGACATTATAAAGCAAAGTCAAATAGTAGATAAACTAATAGTTGCATATATGAAGCAAATGCACAATAAAATAAAAGTAGCAAAGTAGGAGGAATTATGAAATTTCATAGAGCAGTTGCTGTATATATATTAAATACAAAAAATGAAATTCTATTACTTTATCACAAAAAACTAAATACGTATCTTCCGCCAGGTGGACACGTTGAAGAAGGGGAGTTAACTCACGTTGCAGCAGAAAGAGAAGCCTATGAGGAGGCTGGCGTTAAAATTGAGTTTATTGATGTAAAAAATAATCTTGGTGATGAAAGAGCAACACCTCTACCAACTCCTTTTTTAGTTCAGCTTGAGGATATAGGAGACCATTATCACGAAGATTTTGTGTATTTAGCACGAGCAAAAAGTGATAGGCTTATAAATAATGAAGGACACAAGGATATTGGATGGTTTTCAATTGATGAGGCCTATAAATTAGAATTGTTTGAAAATGTAAAAAAACAATTAGATTATATTAGAAAAATTATATGCGTTTAATCTAAAAAGTCCTCTTGTTAAGTCAGAGGGCTTTTTATTATGGGAACAGGTTTAATGGTTATATATGGATATTATTATAATTTATTCTATATCCAATATAAAAATTAAACTACATATAGGAATAAATATAATTTGGCATTTAATTTGCATATATTTAAAACAAGAATATTAAGGGGGGATTTATATGTCACAAAACCTACAGGTTGAAACTTCGACTGTAAAGAATAAGACGGTAAAGGTTCCACATACTTATGTAATCATCTTTATGGTAGTTTTGCTTGCTTGGCTTCTTACATTTTTGGTTCCAGTTGGAAAGTTTGAAACTCAAGAGGTTAAGTACAAACAGGGAGAAAAGGAGAAGAAGAAGACAGTTGTTAAAGCAGACAGTTTCCAATATGAAGTTGATGAATCAGGTAATGTAGTTAGAAAACCTGCAAAACTATGGGGAACAGAGGATACTGGCGGTTATGGTATGTTAAACTATGTATTTGAAGGTCTTGTAACAGGAAATAAATGGGGTTCAGCAGTTGGTATAGTAGCATTTATACTTGTTATAGGCGGTGCGTTTGGAATTATTTTAAGAACAGGTGCAGTTGATTCAGGAATAATGTCAATGATAAAAGTAACAAAAGGAAAAGAATTTCTAATAATACCAGTTCTCTTTGTTTTATTCTCACTTGGTGGTGCAATATTTGGAATGGGTGAAGAGACTATTCCATTCGCAATGATAGTTGTACCTCTTGTAATAGCTTTAGGATATGATGCGGTTGTTGGTGTGCTTATAACATATGTAGCAAGTCAAATTGGATTTGCAACATCTTGGATGAATCCATTTAGCCTTGCTGTTGCACAGGGAGTTTCTGGAGTTCCTGTATTTTCAGGTGCGACCTTTAGAATAATAATGTGGATTGTATTTACCTTTGCAGGTTTAGTTTATACAATGGTTTATGCAAGCAAAGTTAAGAGGAATCCAGAATATTCAGTTTCTAAGGAAGCAAATGAATACTTCAAAAAAGAAGCGATTAAAGAAGATGGAAAGCACGAATTCAATTTAGGACATAAATTAGTTCTTTTAACAATACTATTAGGAATAATTTGGGTTGTATGGGGCGTTACAAAGAAGGCTTATTACATTCCTGAGATTGCATCACAATTCTTTGTTATGGGACTTGTTGCAGGTATAATAGGTGTTATATTTAAACTAAATGATATGAAGGTAGATGACATTGCAACATCCTTCCAAAGAGGAGCAGCAGACTTAGTTGGAGCAGCACTTGTTGTTGGTATGGCAAAGGGAATATTAATAATACTTGGTGGTTCTGACCCTTCAACTCCAACAGTATTAAACACTATATTAAATGGAATGGGCAAAACAGTAGGTCAATTAGGAGGAGCTTTTGCAGCTTGGTTTATGTATCTATTCCAATCAATATTCAACTTCTTTGTTGTATCAGGTTCAGGTCAAGCAGCACTAACAATGCCAATAATGGCTCCACTTTCAGACTTGGTTGGAGTTTCAAGACAGACTGCTGTACTTGCTTTCCAACTTGGTGATGGATTAACTAATGTTATAGTTCCAACATCAGCTTGTTTAATGGGGGTTTTAGGTGTTGCAAGAATAGATTGGGGTAAATGGGCAAAATGGCAAATTAAGATGCAAGGATTCCTATTCTTATTAGGAACAATTTTCGTTCTAATAGCACACTTTATAGGATTCTAATATGTGTATTTAAAAATTAGCAAAAGGTAAAACAAGTTTTTCAGTCTGTTGAAATATATTGATTAGCCCCATGAAAGATTTCTTGGGTATTCGTTCATTTTGCTAAGCAATTCTAAGCTTTTCTTTGTTTGAAAAAGTCCTACCCTCGCGATGCCATCGTCCTGATGGCCGCTCGGCTCGGCACGTCCTGTGCCGAATTACGGACTTTTTCAAAGTCGAAAAGCAAGAATTGCTAAAGCTCATGAAAGAACCTATCGAAATCCTTTCATGGGGCTTTTTCAAATTTTAGCTAACAATTAGGTTTGTTAACAGGCCGAAAAGTAAACTACCTTTTGCTAATTTTTGTTTGCATTTTATTGTAGATAAGTATATAATAATATATGAACAATTATTCATATATTTAAGTGAGGTGATTTTATGGATAAAAAGATAGATATATGTTCCTGTAGCGTGATACACGAAGAAGTGGTTAATGAAGTAAAAAATAAAATGCCTGAGGAAGAATTGCTTTTTGATTTAGCAGAGTTTTTTAAGGTTTTTGGTGATAGCACAAGAATTAAAATAATGTATGCACTTTTTGAACATGAGATGTGTGTATGTGATATAGCAGCTCTTCTTAATATGACTCAATCGGCAGTTTCACACCAGCTTAGGGTGTTAAAACAAGCAAGACTTGTTAAATATAGAAAGGAAGGAAAAGTGGTTTATTATTCCCTTGATGATGAACATATAAAAGACATTGTAAAAGAGGGACTTGAACATATAAATGAAGGGAGATGAGGGATTTGAAATATGAATATTATTTAGAAGGTTTAGGATGTGCAAATTGTGCAGCAAAAATGGAAAAAAGGATTAAAGAAATAGAAGGTGTAGAGTTCGCTTCTATTGATTTTGTAAACAAAAAGCTAATAATTGAAACAAAGAATGTTGAGTCTGTATCAAAGGAAGCTGAAAATATAATAAAAAGTATTGAATCACACGTCAATATGGTAAGCATAAATAATTTAGAAGAGAAATTAGAGGAGAAAGAGGAATTAAAATCAAAATTTATTCAATACTTAATTGGAATTGTATTGTTCCTAATTATGATTTTTTCAAAAAATCAAAGCATAAAATTAGTTTTTGCTTTTATATCCTATATTTTAATAGGAGGTGACATTGTTTTAAAGGCCCTTAAAAATATTATAAAAGGACAAATTTTCGATGAAAACTTTTTAATGACAGTTGCAACATTTGGAGCCTTTTTAATAGGAGAGTATCCCGAGGCAATTTCAGTTATGCTTTTTTACAAGATAGGTGAAACTTTGCAGGATATGGCTGTTGATAAATCAAGGAAATCAATTAAAAACCTATTAAAGCTCAAGGCTGAATTTGCAAATCTATTAAAAGACAATAACCCTATAAAAGTTAAGCCTGAGGAATTAAAGATAGATGACGTTATTCTTGTAAAGGCAGGAGAGAGAATACCTGTTGATGGAGTAGTTGTGGAAGGGGTAAGTTCATTAGATACATCAGCATTAACAGGAGAAACTATGCCATATTTTGTGAATGAGGGTAAAGAAGTTTTGTCAGGAAGTATAAATTTAGATGGAATAATAAAAGTTAAAGTTACAAAGCCATACAAAGATTCAACAGTAAAAAGAATATTAGATTTAGTTGAAAACGCAGCAGCAAATAAAGCAAAAACAGAAAACTTTATTACAAAGTTTGCAAGATACTATACTCCTGTAGTAGTAGGTTTGTCCTTTTTACTTTCGGTGCTTCCACCTTTTTTAGGCTATGGTACCTATAAAGAATGGATATATAGAGCTTTAATATTCTTAGTTGTATCCTGCCCCTGTGCTCTTGTTATATCAATCCCACTTAGTTTCTTTAGTGGTATTGGGCTTGCTTCAAAAAGGGGGATTTTGATTAAAGGAAGTAACTATATTGAAGCACTTTGTGATCTAAAGACAGTTGTTTTTGATAAGACAGGAACGTTAACGTTAGGAAAGTTTAAGGTGTCTGATATTATGCCTATGAACGGCTTTAATAAAGAAGATGTGCTAAAGTATGCAGCATATGTAGAGAGCTTTTCTAACCATCCAATTGCAGTATCGATAGTAAAGGAATATGGAGAGTATATAGATAAAACTAAAGTAAATGAATTAAAGGAGATAGCTGGACAAGGTTTAATTGCAGTAGTAGAAGGTAAAAAAGTAATAGTTGGAAATTTAAATCTTATGAAGTTAAATGGTGTAAAAGTTTTAGAAGAATTAAGTGGAACAGTGGTATTTGTAGCAGTTGAAGGAATTTTAGCAGGCTATATAATTATTTCAGATACAATAAAAGGCTCAAGTAAACAAGTCATAGAAGCACTAAACAAATTAAATATAGATACAGTAATGTTAACAGGTGATAATAAAAACTCGGCAGAGAATGTAGCAGGACAATTGGGTATAAAACAATATTATTACGGGCTTCTTCCACAGGATAAAGTACAAAGATTTAACCAGATAAAAAAAGAGACTTTAGGTAATGTTGCCTTTGTTGGCGATGGAATAAATGATGCACCAGTTCTTAAAATATCTGATGTAGGAATTGCAATGGGGGCATTAGGCCAGGATGCCGCAATAGAAGCAGCAGATATAGTAATTACAAATGATGAAATAGAAAAGGTTTATGAAGCAATTAATATCTCAAAATATACAAGGAAAATTGTTTGGCAAAATATTATATTGGCACTTTCTGTTAAAATATTGGTGTTAATATTAGCAGCTTTAGGTTTATCTAATATGTGGGAGGCAGTTTTTGCCGATGTTGGGGTTGCATTACTTGCAGTATTGAATTCTCGAAGAATATTAAAGATAGATTACTAAAATTATATGTTAAAAGGCACATTGAAGTGATTATTTAAAATCACTTCAATGTGCCAAATTTATTACTTAATTTCCTTTAAAACTGCAAGTAAATAATCCCACATTCTCTTTACAGATGATATGCTAATGTGTTCATCTGGTGTATGAACATCGTATAGATTTGGCCCAAAGGAAATCATATCAACATCTTCACCCAATTTTTCTTTAAACAGACCACATTCAACACCAGCGTGGATTGCAACTATTTCTGCGTCCTTTCCAAACATCCTCTTGTATACATCCATAAATAGCTGTCTTAGTTTTGAATCTGGGTCATATTGCCATTCTGGGTAGTCAGAATCTGCAACAAGTTCAGCACCTATAACTTCTGCAACCTTCTTGGCTTGGTTGAGTATATTATATTTTAAGCTTCTAACTGAACTTCTAACTGCAGATTGGAAAAGAATTTCATTTTCCTTTGTTTCTACTACACCAAGGTTAGTTGAACTTTCAACAAGCCCATCAATTGCCATACTCATTGTTTGTATTCCATTCGGTATAAGAACAAGTGATGCAATAACTTTATTTTTTGTATCACTATCAAAGCATTTATTTATTTCTTTATCAATCTTTGAAACAAATACATTTACATTTGCATCTGAACTTCTAAGTTCATTCTTTAAAATCTTATCCCATTCGTTTATTTTATCTTGAAGCTTTTGAAGATCATTTTCGTTTATTAAAATAGTAGCATCGCATTCTCTTGGTATTGCATTCATTTTAGAACCGCCGTTTATTTCAACTAAATCAAAGTTTAATTCTCTTGCAAGGTCATCTAAAATTCTTCCCATTATTTTGTTAGCATTTCCTCTACCTTTGTCTATTTCCATACCAGAGTGACCACCCTTAAGTCCTCTTATACTAATAGTATAGGCAGCCTTATTTTTGTCAGCGTCTACAAGGTTTGCCTTAATCTTATGAGTTGTTCTAACACCACCTGCACAGCTAACAAGAAGCTTGCCTTCTTCTTCAGAGTCTATATTTATTAGCATTTTTCCCTTTAAATTACTTCCATCAAGTGCCATTGCACCACCCATACCTGTTTCTTCTTCAACTGTTAAAAGAACTTCAATTGGTGGGTGAGGAATATCATTGGATGCAAGAATTGCAAGTGCGTAAGCTATTGCTATACCATTGTCTGCTCCAAGTGTTGTTCCATTTGCGTATATGTAATCTCCATCTAATCTAAGTTGTATAGCATCCTTTTCAAAGTCGTGCCTTGTATCTTTGTTTTTTTCACAAACCATATCCATATGTCCTTGTATAATTACAGTTGGAGCATTTTCATATCCTTTTGTTCCAGGCTTTTTGATTATTACATTTAGTGCTTTATCTTGAATAACCTCAAGGTTATGCTTTTTAGCAAAATCTACAAGATAGTCACTTATTGCTTTTTCGTTTCCTGAACCTCTTGGAATTTTGGATATTTCTTCGAAATATTCAAATACTAATTGTGGTTCTAATCCTCTTAAAACGTCAGCCATTTTATTACCTCCCTATAGGTTTTTTCATTACATAAATATTATATGAAAATACAAAATATTAATCAATCTAATTATTTAGAAAAATTATAAAAATATATTGACTTAAAAATTCAGATAATTTATAATGAAATCAAACATAAACAAACAAAAACAATCATAAAATGATAATGAAATAAACATAAACAAACAAGAGGTGAAGGAATGAAGGTTCTTAAATATACTTTTAAAACTGAAATGGCACTCCATGCAAGACCAACTACAATGATTATATCAGAGGCAAATAAATTTAAATCTGATATAAGAATAGAAAAGGATAATATAAATGTAAATGCTAAGAGTTTAATAAGTGTTTTAAGCCTTGTAGTAGAAAAAGGGGATACTATTAAGATAGTTATAGAGGGTTCTGATGAAGAAGAGGCATATAATTCTATAAAAAATTTATTTGAAAGTTTAGAGAATTAGGTGATGTTATGTTTGCAGAGGAACGAAAAGCCAAAATACTTGAAATGATAAATTCAGGTAACAGTGTTAGAGTTTCAGAACTTTCAAGGTTATTTAATGTCTCAGAGGCAACAATTAGGAGAGATTTAATTGAACTTGAGCAGGCAGGTTGTATTGTAAGAACCCACGGAGGGGCTGTGTCTAAGACAAGTACAAATTTTGAACCTTCCTTTAAAGAAAAACAAGATAAATTTCTAAAGGAAAAGGAACAAATAGCTAAAAAGGCAGCTTCTTTAATAGAGGATGGAGATACAGTTACCATTGATTCAGGAACTACAACTCAGTTTATTTCAAAGTATTTAAATGCTAAGGGTGTAACAGTTGTTACCAATTCAGTTAATCTTGCAGATGAACTATCTGATAGGGAAGATGTTGAGGTAATAGTAACAGGTGGATTACTTAGAACAAAAACTAAGGCGATGGTTGGGCCTGTTGCTGAGGAAACACTAAAAAAGCTTAAGGTTGATAAGCTCTTCTTAGGTGCCAATGGAATATCTATAAAATCTGGTGTAACAACTCCTAATATAGTTGAGGCTAATACTAAAAGAGTAATGATAGAAGGGGCGAAAGAGGTATTTTTATTAATAGATAGTTCTAAATTTGATGAGGTTAATTTTTCATTAATATGTCCTGTGTCAAAGATAGATTATATCGTTACAGATAAGCTTCCTAAGGATTATGAAAAATATGAATATTTAGGTATAAAATTCATACTAACATAAGAAGGTGATAAATTGATTTATACTGTAACTTTAAATCCAGCAATAGATAAAACAATCGTATTAGATAAACTTTTATTAGGAAACGTAAATAGGAGTATAAGTTCGAGGGATGATATAGGGGGAAAGGGAATAAACGTTGCAAAGGTTATAAAAAACTTAGGATATAATGTATGTGCATTAGGGTTTATCGGTAAGGAAAATAGCGATTATATATATAGGAAATTGAATAAATATGGGGTTTGCCACGATTTTATAGAGGTTGATGGAGAAACAAGGACAAATATTAAAATTGTTGAGAGGGAAGAGGGAATATTTACAGATATAAACCAGTGTGGTTTTAGTGTGGATAGTCTTGATTTAGAGAAGTTGATAAGAAAGCTTAAAAATAGAGTCAACAGAGAGGATGTTGTTGTTCTTTCAGGAAGCTTGCCTAAGGGAATTGAAAGTAATGTATATAAAGTTATTATAGAACAATTAAAACAAAAAGATGTAAAGGTAATACTTGATGCAGAAGGACAAGCACTAAGATATGGAATTGAAGCCAATCCATATTTAATTAAACCCAATATCAATGAACTAAAAACAATTGTAAATTGTAGTGAGGACATAGAAGATATAAAGCAATCAGTTGAAGAATTTGTAAATAAGGGGATTGTAGTTGCAGTATCTATGGGAGAAAATGGAGCATTGCTTTTTTCAAAGGAACAAAGTCTATATTCGAAACCATTAAAGGTAGATGTAAAAAGTACTGTTGGTGCAGGTGATTCAATGGTTGCAGCTTTTGCAATAGGTGTACACGAAAATATGCCATTAGAGGATACATTTAGGTTAGCAATTGCGTCATCTACTGCAAAGGTAACTATGGAAGGTAGCCAAGCACCCAACAGAAAAGAAATACTAAAATATATAGAATTAGTAGAAATACAGAGGAGGTAACAAAAATGGAACTACAAAAAATCTTAGCACCACAAAGAGTACAATTTAATCTAAAATCAAAATCAAAGATGGAGGTAATTGAAGAACTAATAGACATTTTATATAAAGACGGAAAAATAACAGATAAAGAGAAATTTAAAGAGGTGGTGATAAAGAGAGAAGAGGAATTTACTACAGGAATTGGAATGGGAGTTGCAATACCTCACGGAAAATCAGAATATGTTGTAGAACCAGCTTTAGTTTTTGGTATATCAAAAGAAGGTATTGATTATGATTCGATGGATGGAAAATTAGCACACATATTCTTTTTAATTGCAGTACCTAATAATGCAAATAATGAACATTTAACAATTTTAAGTATGCTTTCAAGAAAACTTATGTATGAAGATGTTAGGAATAAACTAATTAGTTCAAAAAGTTATGAAGATGTTATAAATGCATTTAAAGAATGATGAGGGGGAAGATATTATGAAACTTTTAGCAGTAACATCCTGTCCAACAGGAATTGCTCATACTTATATGGCTGCTGAAGCACTTAAGATAGCAGCTAAGGAACTTGAGGTTGAAATTAAAATAGAAACAAGAGGTTCGGTAGGAGTTGAAAATGAAATAACTGCAGAAGATGTAAAAGAGGCACATGCTGTTATAATTGCAGCTGATACAAAAATTGATAAATCAAAATTTAATGGGCTTCCAATGATTGAAGTTTCAGTAAAAGATGCTATAAAGGATGCAAAGGGATTAATTCAATCGGCAATGAAGCTTGAAAAGAAAAATACTTATGTTGACAAGGTGTTTGAAGCAAAGCAGGAAGAAAAGAAAAAAATTACAGGAGCATATAAGCATCTAATGACTGGTGTTTCATTTATGATTCCTTTTGTAGTTGCAGGTGGTATATTAATTGCTCTATCCTTTGCCTTTGGTATAAAGGCCTTTGAACAAAAAGGAACACTTGCAGCAGCACTTATGGACATAGGTGGTGGTGGAGCATTCTCACTTATTGTACCTATATTAGCAGGATATATAGCATATTCAATAGCTGATAGACCAGGTCTTGTACCAGGTATGATAGGTGGTGTTCTTTCAAGTAAATTAGGTGCAGGTTTCTTAGGTGGTATTATTGCAGGTTTTGCGGCAGGTTATGTTGTAGAATTTTTAAAGAAAACAATTAAATTACCCAAAACTATGGAAGGTTTAATGCCTGTTTTAGTACTACCATTATTATCAACATTAATTGTTGGACTTGGTATGATATATGTAGTAGGTACTCCAGTTGCTTCTATAAATAAGGCAATGGAGGGCTGGTTGAATAGCTTAAGTGGAGGAAGTGCAATAACTCTTGGAATAGTGTTAGGACTTATGATGGCCTTTGATATGGGTGGTCCAGTAAACAAAGCTGCATACACTTTTGCAGTTGGTACATTAGCAGCAGGACAACCTTCAACTGTTATGGCAGCAGTAATGGCAGCTGGTATGGTACCACCACTTGGAGTATTTTTGGCGACAAGAATAGCAAAAAATAAATTTACAAAGGATGAAATAGAGGCAGGTAAAGCAGCATTTTTCCTTGGAATTTCATTCATAACAGAGGGTGCAATACCATTTGCTGCAGCTGATCCACTTAGAGTTATACCTTCAATTATGGTCGGCTCAGCAGTGACAGGAGCTCTTTCAATGGCATTTAAGTGTACACTTGCTGTACCACATGGAGGAATATTTGTTTTACCAATACCAAATGCAGTAGGTGGATTATTGTTATACGCATTATCTATAGTTATAGGTACTATAGTATCAGGTATAATGATAGCGGCACTTAAGAAGTAAAAATGGGACCAAAAGGTCCCATTTTATTTGCATTCAAAGCTTCCGCAGTCGGTTGCTTCTTTATCCTTTGCAGGATTATGATGATTAACAACTTGAATTGAATTTAGTGTGCAATAGTTTTGAGATCCTGCGTGATGTTTGCAGTCACGTACGGTACAAGAAATATTTTTGTTCATCATAAAATTTTGCCTCCTTTAACAAGGTTTTATCGTAATAATTATCCCTTTAATTACAAGTATATTTTTAGTTAAAAACATATAAAATATTCATTATTTTTTGCTTTTCTTCATATTTTATAATTAAGTGATTATGTGGGGGGAGACGATGAAAAGGAGGTATATTGCACTTTTTATAATTGTACTTATGTGCATTATAGTTGCAGTTGGTGGGACGCTTATTTTTGTAAGAAGTGATAGTGTTTTTAAGAAAAACAAAAATTCAAGTTCTAAGTATTATATTTTTGTTGATATAACTATAAATAGACTTTATTTATATAAAGATAATGAACTTGTGAAAACTTATCCAATAGCTTCAGGTCGTCCAAATACTCCATCGCCTATTGGAGTTTGGAAAATAATAAGCAAGGATACTTGGGGAGAAGGTTTTGGTGGAAGATGGATGGGTTTTAATGTTCCTTGGGGGAAATATGGTATACACGGAACAAAAGAACCCTGGTCAATAGGACACGATGAGTCTGAAGGATGTATAAGGATGTACAATAAGGATGTTAGGGAGTTATATAAA
Organism: Caloramator proteoclasticus DSM 10124; assembly: GCF_900129265.1. Taxonomy (GTDB): domain Bacteria; phylum Bacillota; class Clostridia; order Clostridiales; family Caloramatoraceae; genus Thermobrachium; species Thermobrachium proteoclasticum. The sequence continues at coordinate 21,148 of NZ_FQVG01000025.1, forward strand.
ATAGTTCCAATAGGAACAACAGTAAGAATTTATGGAGGACCATATGGCCCCTTTGGAGAAGGGTTTAGAGTATTAAGACCTGGAGATAGAGGAGCTGATGTATATGAAATTCAGAGACTTTTAAAGGAAAAGGGATATTTTAAAGGTTATGTTAATGGAATTTATGGTGAGGATATGAAACAGGCTGTATTTAATTTTCAAAAAAAGAATGGATTAAAGCAGAGCAATGAAATAGGTTATATTTTTTACGAAAAATTAGGAATTAAACTAATGGATTGATAGGCATGCTTTTTTATATGCATGCCTAAATTAATTATTCACATAGGATAATTTTGTATTATAATTAGTATATAAATACTATTAAGGGGTTGGCTGCTATGTTTGATTTAAATAGTATGATTTCAATTATTAAACACGTAACAATCTTAAATGTAATTGACATTTTAATTGTTGCTTATATTTTTTATAAGTTATTTACATTAATTAGAAAAACAAGAGCAGAACAGCTGGTAAAGGGACTTGTGTTTATATTATTAGTTATGAAGGCCAGTGAAATATTAGGATTTATAACTTTACATTGGCTAATTCAAAACACATTAACAGTAGGTTTGATTGCACTTATAATTATATTTCAGCCAGAACTTAGGAAGGCACTTGAGCACCTTGGAAGAAGCAAAATATTAAACAGAAGACTATTTGATAGTGATGAAGAGGTAGAAAAGGTTGTAAATGAAATTGTTATTGCAGCAGATAATATGTCTAAGAATAAGACAGGAGCTTTGATTGTAATTGAACAGGATACAGGTCTTAATGATTACGTAGAAAGCGGAACAGTAATTGATGGTGTTGTTTCATCACAGCTTTTAGAAAATATATTTGTAGAAAATACTCCACTTCACGATGGTGCTGTAATTATTAGAAAAGATAGAATTGTAGCTGCATCCTGTGTTTTACCATTGACTGAACAGTTTGTATCAAAGGAACTTGGTACAAGACATAGGGCTGCAATAGGTATAACAGAAACTTGTGATGCAATAGCAGTTGTTGTTTCAGAGGAAACAGGTATAATTTCAATATCTATTAACGGTAAGCTTGTTAGGGGGTATAATGCAGAAAGATTAAAAAAGGTTTTATATGGTGTATTAAAGAAAAATATAGAAATAGATACAACATTGTTTAAGAGGGTGAAAATATGGCTGTCAAAGATAAACAGCAAATAATGGCAATAACAGCTTCTATTTTTATAGCTTTTATACTTTGGCTTTATGTTATGGGGGAAAAGAATCCAGTTTTAGTTAGAACAATTGAAGATATACCGGTTACTCTCTATAACACAGAAAATATAGCTCGCTCTAATTTGGTTATGTTGCCTGAACAAACCTTTACAATAAACCTTACTATAAAGGGAAGGGCTCTTGATGTCTTTAAGGTGACTAAGGATGACTTTAAGGTAGAGGCTGATATGGGAGGTTATCTAAAGAGGGGAGATAACAACATACCAGTTGAGATAAGAAGAAAGCCCCAAGGTATTGAAGTTGTAAGTGAAGGTATTTTTCCGTATATAAGAGTAAAGCTTGATAATCTTGTTGCAAAAGCCTTTCCTGTTAATATAAATGTAACAGGAATACCTAAACAAGGCTATGATAATTTAGAACCAGTTGTTAAACCATCTGAAATATTAGTAGTTGGACCAGAGGAATATATAAATAAAGTTAATTATGTTGAGGGCCAGGTGGATATAACTGGTGCGTTTTCTGATATCAGTAATTCAATTGTAGTAAAGCCCTATGATAGAGAAAGAAAACAAGTTTTAAATGTAGAAACAGATCCAAGGTATGTAGATGTATTTGTAAGTATAAAATCAGCAAAACAAGTACCTATAAAGGTAGTTACAAAAAATTCACTACCAAAGGGAAAAACGATAAAGTCCATTAATTTAACTGAACCTAATATCTATATTTTAGGCGATTCAAATGTTTTAAATAATATAAAGCAAATAGAAACAAAACCTATAGATTTACAAAATATTTATCAAACTACATCAATACAGGTTGAACTTAATATCCCAAAGGGTATTTATCTAAAAAATAAAGAAAGTAGCATATTAGTAGAATTATCTGTAGAAAATATCATACAAAAGGAGATAAAACTTCCTATAAGCATACAAAATCAAAATGGAGAATATGTTTATAGTCCTGCTTCTGAAGAAGTCAATTTATTAATAAGAGGAAGTGAAAGTCAATTAAACCAAATTGATTTAAATCAGTTTATGGCAGTTTTAGATGTATCTGAATTATCAGAAGGGGAATTTGCACTTCCGATAAAAATAATAAAGCCTGAACAATTTGAAATAGTAAGTATTGAACCAGAAAAGATAAAGATAAAAATAAACAAAAAATAATGGAGGTATTGTATGACAATAAGAGTTAACAACATAAGAATTTCATTAGATGACAGTATAGATAAGGTTTTAGATATAGCCTGCAAAATGGCAAAGGTTAATAAGAAGGATATTTGGGATTATAAAATATTAAAGGAATCAATAGATGCAAGAAGAAAAAATAAGATAGATTTTGTTTATCAGGTTGAATTTAAATGTAATAATGAATCAAGGGTTGTAGCAAAGGCAAATTCTAAGGATGTATTATTAGATGATACATATCTTGATGAAAACTACTGTTTCGGAGAAGAAAAATTGTTAAAGAGACCAATAATAGTTGGAACAGGACCGGCAGGGCTTTTTGCCGGTCTTATTTTGGCAAAAAACGGTTACAGACCAATTATTTTGGAAAGAGGATCAAGTGTTGAAAAAAGAACTAAAGATATACAAAATTTCTGGAATACAGGAGAATTGAATTTAGATAGTAATGTGCAGTTCGGTGAAGGTGGAGCAGGAACCTTTTCCGATGGAAAACTTACTACAAGAATAAAGGATACAAGAATAACCTATGTTCTTGAAGAGTTTGTAGAGGCTGGAGCTCCACCGGAAATAATGTATTCTGGAAAACCACACATAGGTACAGATATACTTCAGACGGTAGTAAAAAATATAAGGGAGAAAATAAAATCCTTTGGAGGAGAAGTAAAATTTGATTCAAAGGTTACAGATATAATAGTTAAAGACAATAAAATTCAGGGTGTAATAGTTAATAACGAATACGAAATAGATTCGGACGTAGTTATATTTGCAATAGGTCATAGTGCACGAGATACCTATGAAATGCTTCTAAAAAGAGGTGTTGAGTTTGAACAAAAACCCTTTGCAATAGGTGTTAGAATAGAACATCTTCAGAGTATGATTGATGAAAATCAATATGGAAAATTTGCAAAACATCCTAAACTAAAGGCAGCAGATTATAGACTAACCTTTACAAGTAAAACATATGGAAGACCTTGTTATAGTTTTTGTATGTGTCCAGGAGGAACAGTTGTAGCAGCAGCATCAGAGGAAAATAGACTTGTAACAAATGGTATGAGCGAATATAAAAGAGATAAGGACAATGCAAATAGTGCGATAGTTGTGGGAGTAGGCTCTCCTGATTTTGCAAGTTCACATCCCCTTGCTGGAATGGAGTTTCAAAGATATTATGAAGAGTTAGCATATAGAGTAGGTGGAGGGGAGTATGTTGCTCCTATTCAACTTGTTGGTGATTTTCTAAAGGATGAGGTTTCTAAGAAACTTGGCAAGGTTAAACCAAGCTATACAAGAGGATATAACTTTGCGAATTTAAGTGATTGTTTGCCTAATTATGTTATAGGTGCTTTAAAAGAGGCACTATATGATTTTGACAAAAAAATAAAAGGATTTGCAAGTTATGATGCAATTTTGACTGGGATTGAAACAAGAACTTCAGCACCTGTAAAAATTATAAGAATGGAAAATTTCGAATCCAGCACAATAAAAGGTCTATATCCATCAGGTGAAGGGGCAGGATATGCTGGGGGGATAATGTCTGCTGCAGTTGATGGAATAAAAACAGCTGAAAAAATAATGCAAAAATATGCACCAATTGAATAAAAAATGTATACTAATTTGTTAAATATGCATAATAAATTTTAAATATTTTTGTTGCAAATATGGGGTATTATACAGTAAAATAAGAATAGATAAAGTTTTTAGAAAATTATAATATAAATTTCAAATAGGGGTGGAGTTTTTATGAGGGGACTAATTCTTGCAATAAATCCAGGGTCAACGTCGACAAAAATTGCAGTATTCCAAAAAGATGTGAAGGTAAAACAAACAAATATCACTCACGATGCAACAGAACTTGCAAAATATGAAAAAATTGCAGACCAGTTTGATTTTAGAAAAAAACAAATTTTAGAGTATTTAAAAAAAGAGGGTATAAAGATAGAAGATTTTGATTGTATTGTGGGACGTGGTGGACTTTTAAGACCTATGCCATCGGGTACATATAAAGTTACTGATAAAATGATTGAGGATTTAAAGATAGGTTTTCAAGGAGAGCACGCATCTAATTTAGGGGGAATAATTGCAAAGTCTATAGCAAACGAGATAGGAAAGGAAGCATATATTGTTGACCCTGTTGCAGTTGATGAGTTTGAGGATATAGCAAGAATTTCAGGTATACCAGAAATTAAAAGAAGGTCCCTTGTTCATGCTTTAAACATTAAAGCTGTATCAAGAAGGGTAGCAAAGGATTTAGGAAAAAGCCTAAATGACTGCAACTTTATAGTAGCACATTTAGGCGGAGGAATATCTGTTGCACCTTTAAAAAAAGGAAAAATAGTAGATGTTAATAACGCAAATGAAAGTGGGCCCTTTTCACCAGAGAGGTGTGGACAGGTGCCTGTTGGTGATTTAGTTAAGCTTGCTTTTTCGGGTAAATATACTCAAAAAGAATTAAAAAAGAAGATGGTAGGTCAGGCAGGACTTGTGGGGTATTTAGGTACAAATGATGCACGTGTTGTAGAAGAGATGATTAAAAATGGTGACAAAAAGGCAAAACTAATATTTGAGGCTATGTGTTATCAAATAGGAAAAGAAATAGGTGCAGCAAGTACAGTTTTATTTGGAAATGTTGACAAAATAATTTTAACTGGAGGACTTGCATATTCACAAAGACTTGTAGAATACATAACTGATATGGTTAAGTTTATAGCAGATGTTGTAGTAATTCCGGGAGAAGATGAAATGCAGGCCTTAGCAGAAGGTGCCTATAGAGTCCTAATAGGTGAAGAGATGGCTAAAATTTATGAAGAAGAGGTGAAAATATGATAAGAACCTTTGATGAAATTTTAAACAAAGTTAAGTGTGGTGTGAGAAAGAAGATTGCAGTTGCAGTAGCACAAGATGAACCAGTTTTAGAGGCAGTAAGAGATGCAAAGAATATGGGACTTGCAGATGCTGTTTTAGTTGGAGATAAGGAAAAAATTCAAGAGATAGCAAACGCATTAGGAATTAATTTAGACGATTTTGAAGTAATTGATGAGAAGGACAACTCAAAGGCTGCTATGAAGGCAGTTGAACTTGTTTCAACAAAGAAGGCAGATATGTTAATGAAGGGGCTAATAGATACTGCAACCTTTTTAAGAGCAGTTCTTGATAAAGAAAAGGGATTAAGGACAGGAAGAGTATTATCACACGTTGCGGTTTTTGAAGTTCCAGCACTTCAAAGAATTCTACTTGTAACAGATGCTGCAATGAATATAGCACCAGATTTAAATACTAAAAAACAAATACTTGAAAATGCAGTAAAGGTAGCACATGCAATTGGAATTGAAGTTCCAAAGGTTGCACCTGTATGTGCAGTTGAGGTTGTAAACCCAGATATGCAGCCAACCCTTGATGCAGCAGCTCTATCAAAGATGAATGATAGAGGACAAATAAAGGGATGTATAGTTGATGGACCGCTTGCAATAGATAATGCTCTATCAGAGGAGGCGGCAAAGCACAAGGGAATTAAGAGTCCAGTTGCAGGTCAGGCAGATATTATACTTGTTCCAAATATTGAAACAGGTAATGTTATGTACAAGACATTAACATATACTGCAAATGCAAAGAATGGAGGAATTCTTGTTGGGGCAGCAGCACCAGTAATATTAACCTCAAGAGCTGACAGTAATGAAAGTAAGCTTTATTCAATAGCTCTTGCGTGCCTTGTTGCGTGCCTATAAAAAAAGGAGGATGTACTATGTATAGAATGCTAATAATAAACCCTGGTTCTACATCAACTAAAATAGCAGTTTATGATGATTTAAACCCAGTATTTGTAGAAACATTAAGACATTCAGCAGAAGAATTAGCACCCTATGCAACTATATTTGATCAATATGAATTTAGAAAAAATGTTATTATAAAGGCAGTTGAAGAAAAGGGAATAGATTTAGGCACATTAAATGCAGTAGTTGGCCGTGGAGGACTTTTAAAACCAATTGAGGGCGGAACATACTCAGTAAATGAAAATATGATTGAGGATTTAAAAATAGGTGTACAAGGACAGCACGCTTCAAATTTAGGTGGAGTAATTGCATTTGAAATAGCTAAAAAATATAATATACCTTCCTTTATAGTTGACCCTGTTGTGGTTGATGAAATGCAGGATGTTGCAAGAATATCAGGTATGCCAGAGATTGAAAGAAAGAGCATATTCCACGCATTAAATCAAAAGGCTGTTGCAAAAAGGTATGCAAAGGAAAAGGGTGTAAAATACGAAGATCTAAACCTTATAGTTGCTCATATGGGTGGAGGAATTTCAGTTGGAGCTCATAAAAAAGGAAGAGTTGTTGATGTAAATAATGCACTTGATGGGGAAGGACCCTTCTCACCGGAAAGATCAGGAGGACTTCCAGTAGGAGACCTTGTTAAGATGTGCTTCTCAGGAAAATATACACAAGATGAAATAAAGAAGAAGATTACAGGCAAAGGTGGACTTGTTGCATACCTTGGAACAAATGATGGTAGAGAAGTAAAGAAGATGATGGAGGAGGGCAACAAGGAAGCAGAACTTATATACAAGGCTATGGCCTATCAAGTGGCTAAGGAAATAGGAAGCTGTGCAGCAGTTTTAAAGGGTGAAGTAGATGCTATCATATTAACAGGAGGACTTGCATACGGGGAAGAATATGTAAGCTGGATAAAGGAAAGAATAAGCTTTATTGCACCAGTTGTGGCATATCCAGGAGAAGATGAAATGCTTGCACTTGCTGAAGGTGGACTTAGAGTTTTAAAGGGTGAAGAAGCAGCTAAGGAATATAAATAGGATGTGATTATATGGAATCAAGAATTAGAATATTTACTGGACATTTTGGAAGTGGCAAAACCGAAATTTCAATAAACTATGCTATAAAACTTAGAAATGAAGGTAAGAAGGTATGTATAGCAGATCTTGATATAGTAAACCCTTACTTTTGTACAAGGGATGAAAAGGATTATCTTGAAAGTTTAGGAATAAGGGTTATAGCGACACCAAAGGAGATGGCAAATGCAGAACTTGGAACAATTCCACTTGAAACATTATCTGTATTTAATGACAAAAGCTATGATGTGGTTCTTGATGTTGGTGGTGATGACCAAGGGGCTGTTGCCCTTGGTCAATATAACAGATACTTTAATATGGAAGACTATGATATGTACTTTGTAATAAATACCACAAGACCATTTACAAAGGATGTTGATGGAATTTTAGAGTATATTAGGGACATTGAAGCCGCATCAAGGCTTAAAGTAAAGTATTTGATTAATAATTCCAACTTATCCTATGAAACAAAAATTGAGGATATACTAAATGGTCAAAATATTGTGGAAGAAGTATCAAATAGGACTAACATACCAATCAAATATACAGTTGTTAGAGAAGATTTAGTAGAAGAAGTAAAGGACAAAATTAAAAACGAGATATTCCCAATCAAGATATTTATGCTCCCTCCTTGGAGAAAATATCTTGATGAATAAATAATTATAAAATAGGAGGTAGACTATGGGAAAGGTAACTTTTAGAGAAGAAAGATGCAAAGGCTGTGGACTTTGTATCGAAGTTTGCCCTGTAAAAATAATTGAATTTGATGAAAAACTAAACACAAAGGGATATCATCCAGCAACTGTAAAGGGAGATAATATGCAAAAGTGTATCGCTTGTGCATCTTGTGCAAGAATATGTCCTGATGTAGTAATAAAGGTTGAAAAATAAAGGGTTTAAGGAGGTAAGCTTAGATGGCTGATAAGGTTTTAATGAAGGGAAATGAAGCAATAGGTGAAGCTGCCATTCATGCAGGATGCCAATGTTTCTTTGGATATCCTATAACACCACAAACAGAAGTTGCAGCTTATATGTCAAGGAGAATGCCAAAGGTAGGAAGAGTTTTCCTACAAGCGGAAAGTGAAGTAGCAGCAATAAATATGGTTTATGGTGCTGCAGGTGCAGGAGTTAGAGTAATGACTTCTTCATCAAGCCCAGGTATAAGCTTAAAGGCAGAAGGTATTTCATATATAGCAGGTGCAGAGCTTCCTTGCGTAATTATTAATATAGTTCGTGGAGGTCCAGGACTTGGAGGTATACAACCAGCACAATCAGATTACTTCCAAGCAACTAAGGGTGGTGGACACGGAGATTACAGATTAGTAGTGTTTGCCCCAGCATCAGTTCAGGAAATGGTTGATCTTGTTCAAGATGCCTTTGATGTTGCAGACAAGTATAGAAATCCTGTTATGGTTATGGGAGATGGTATGCTTGGACAAATGATGGAACCAGTTGAATTTAAGGAAAGACCAAAGAAGGAACTCCCAGAGAAGACTTGGGCTGCAAATGGATTAAAGGGAAGAGAAAAGCATAACATAATAAATTCGCTTTTCCTAAAGCCAGAAGAACTTGAAGCACACAACAATAAACTTCAAGAAAAATATAGAGAGATTGAAAAGAATGAAGTTAGATATGAATTATACAATTGTGATGAAGAAATGGATCTTGTTATAGTATCATATGGTACTCTATCAAGAATATGTAAGAATGCGATTAAGATGTTAAAGAAGGAAGGAATAAATGTCGGTTTAATTAGACCAATAACTTTATGGCCATATCCAGTTGAAGCCTTTGATAAGGTTATAGATAAGACTAAGAATGGATTTATTTCAGTTGAAATGAGCTGTGGACAAATGCTTGAGGATGTTCAGCTTGCAGTTAATGGTAGAAAACCAGTTCACTTCTACGGAAGAAGTGGTGGTATGGTTCCAACTCCAGCTGAAATAGCAAACAAGATAAAGGGAATTGTAGGAGGTGCAAAATAATGACAGTAGTATTTGATAGACCAAAGGCATTACTTGATGTGCCAACTCACTATTGTCCTGGATGTACACACGGTGTTATTCATAGATTAGTTGCAGAAGTAATTGATGAGCTTGGAATACTTGACAAGACTATAGGTGTTGCACCTGTTGGATGTTCAGTTCTTGCCTATGATTATTTTGCTTGTGATATGTATGAAGCTGCACACGGAAGAGCACCAGCTGTTGCAACTGGAATTAAAAGAGCAGTACCAGACAGCGTTGTATTTACATACCAAGGAGATGGTGATCTTGCAGCCATAGGTACAGCAGAAATAGTTCACGCTGCAGCAAGAGGTGAAAAAATAACAACAATATTTGTTAACAATGCTATTTATGGTATGACTGGTGGACAAATGGCACCTACTACACTTCCAGGTCAAGTAACAGAAACTTCACCATATGGAAGAGATGTAAAGACAGCAGGCTATCCAATTAGGGTATCAGAAATGATTTCAACATTAGATGGTGCAGTATATGTTGAAAGAGTTTCAGTCGATAGCGTTCCAAATATAATAAAGGCTAAGAAAGCAATTAAGAAGGCATTTGAAATACAACTTCAAGGATTAGGATTCTCCCTTGTAGAAGTATTATCAATATGTCCAACAAACTGGGGATTATCACCAAATGAATCAGTTAAGTGGCTAAGAGACAATATGATTCCGTACTATCCACTTGGAGTTAAGAAGGATGCAACTACAGGGGAGGTGAAGTAATATGGCAAATCAAGAAATTATATTTGCTGGTTTTGGAGGACAAGGAATTCTTTCAATGGGTAAATTCTTGGCATATGCAGGACTTGAAGAAAACTTAAATGTTTCTTGGTTTCCATCATATGGGCCAGAAATGCGTGGAGGTACTTCAAACTGTTCAGTTATACTTTCAGATGAACCAGTAGGTTCACCACTTGTTGTTGATGCAACAACAGTAGTTGTTATGAATAGACCATCACTTGATAAATTCGAAAGTCACGTTGTGAAGGGTGGATTATTAATAATAGACAGTGACCTTGTAAACAGAGAACCAGAAAGAACAGATATAGAAATCATAAAGATACCTGCTCAAAAGATAGCAGAAGAAGTAGGTTCAAAGAAGATTGCTAATATGGTATTACTTGGAGCACTTGTTGAAAAGACTAAGATAGTAAAGATGGAATCACTTCTTAAGGCACTAAAGGAACACGGAAAAGAACAATTCTATGAATTAAATAAAAGGGCTCTTGAAAGAGGAGCAGAGTTTGGAAGATAATAAAAAGGCTGCATTTTGCAGCCTTTTGTATTTTATAAATTAGGTCAAAATCTTGGATATTTATATAATTATTTGGATTGTTTAGAATATTCAAACTTGGTAATATAAAAGTAAGAAAAAAATCAAAGGGGGAATTGAGTGTGAAACGAATTTTAGGTTTAGCTCTAAGTGCTGTAATGATGTTTTCATTGGCATCCTGTTCTAACTCAAAAACACAAACAACAAGTAATACTGATAATGCATCAAAAAAAGTAGTAATTTATTGTCCTCATCCTGTTGAATTCATAAATCCAATCGTTGCTGAATTTGAAAAAAGTACAGGCATTACTGCAGAAGTTGTTACTGCAGGAACAGGGGAACTTTTAAAGAGAATTGAAGCTGAAAAGGATAATCCATTAGGTGATGTGCTATGGGGAGGATCTCTGTCAACAGTAAAACCAAAGAAGGACTTTTTCCAAGAATATAAGAGTAAAAACGAAGATGCAGTATTAGATGACTGCAAGAATACAGAGGGTATGATAACAAGATTTACAATGATTCCAAGCGTTATTATGGTAAATAAGAATTTAATTGGAAATATCAAAATTGAAGGATATCAAGACTTGCTAAATCCTGCTCTAAAGGGGAAGATTGTATTTGCTGACCCATCAAAGTCTTCTTCATCCTTTGAACACCTTGTAAATATGTTATATGCAATGGGACAAGGTGACCCAAATAAGGGATGGGAATATGTTGGACAACTATGTAAGAATTTAGACGGTAAACTTTTAAGTGGTTCATCAGCAGTATATAAAGGAGTAGCTGATGGTGAATATACAGTAGGTTTAACATTTGAAGAGGCAGCAGCAAAATATGTAAAGGATGGAGCACCTGTTGAAATTATATATATGAAGGAAGGTGTCATTGCTAAACCAGACACAGTTCAAATTATTAAAGGTGCTAAGAATTTAGAAAATGCAAAGAAATTCATAGATTTTGTAACAAGCAAGGAAGCCCAAACTTTAATTGCAAATCAGTTATGTAGACGTTCAGTTAGAAAGGATGTTCCTGCAGCATCAGGTCTTAAGGCTTTAAATGAAATGAATCTAATAAAGGATGACGAGGCAACCGTAAATAAGAGCAAACAGGAATGGCTTGATAAGTTTAAAGATATATTCACAAGTAGTAAATAATAAAAATTAAGGCCTGCGACGTTTGTTGTGGGCCTAATTATTAAGGGGGTATAGATGTGAGCGTAGCTATAAAGATTGAAAATGTTGTGAAGAAATATGAAAAGACAACTGTTATACCTAATTTATCTTTAGATATTAAAAATGGTGAGTTCTTTACATTGCTTGGTCCTTCAGGATGTGGTAAGACGACTTTATTAAGAATGATAGCAGGTTTTAATAGCATAGATGGAGGCTATATTAAATTTGATGATGAAGTAATAAATGAAATACCAGCATATAAGAGAAATATAGGTATGGTATTTCAAAACTATGCAATTTTTCCACACTTAACAGTAAAAGAAAATGTTGAGTATGGGCTAAAATTGAGAAAAATACCAAAAGTTGAAAGTGACAGAAGAGTTGAAGAAATGCTAAGGACTGTTAAAATGTATGATTATAAGGATAGACTTCCAGATAGGTTATCTGGCGGTCAACAACAGAGAATTGCTCTTGCACGTGCAATTGTAATTCGCCCTAATGTTCTTCTGATGGATGAACCACTATCTAATTTGGATGCAAAATTAAGAATTGAAATGAGAAGTGTTATTAGAGATATACAAAAGGAGATAGGTATAACAACAGTTTATGTAACTCACGACCAAGAGGAGGCTCTTGCCATTTCTGATAGAATTGCTGTAATGAAGGAAGGAGTAGTTCAGCAGGTTGGTACACCTTGTCAAATATATAAACGTCCAGCTAATACATTTGTTGCAACCTTTATAGGAAGTTCAAACTTAGTTAGGGCAAAAATAAAGTTTGAAAATGATGATAAGTATATTGTATTCAATAGTGAATTTAAAATAAAAATGAATAATTTAAAAAAGAGTGTAAAGGATGGACAAAGTGTTGTTGTATCAATAAGGCCAGAGGAGTTAAAGATTTCTAATAAAGGTCTTAAAGTAAAGATTTTAAAGGGAACTTTCTTTGGAAAGTTTATAAATTATGAATTTAGGTTAAATGATGACATTGTATTTGGGGACAATAAAGTGTGTGAGTTTGTTCAAGACATTTCAGATGTAAATATATTTTTAAAAGAAAATGATGAAGTGTATTTAGAACCAGATTTAAAAAGGATTAATGTTTTTGATGAAGATGGAAGTGTAAATTTAGTAGAGGATGTGATTTTATATGAATAAGAAGATAAAATGGGATTTTTGGAGTATAGTTACTCTATCAATTTTAGTTATTTTTGCTCTGTTTTTGATATATCCTCTAACAACACTTTTCATAGATGCCTTTAAGGAGCCTTTAACATCTAAATTTACATTATCAAACTTTCAAAAGTTTTTTAGTAAAAAGTATTATTATCAAGCATTAATAAACAGCATTGTTTCGGCTACAAGTGTTACATTACTATCAATAATAATAGGTCTTCCAATTGCATATTTGATGACAGCATATAATATAAAGGGTAAAAAACTTCTTGAAATTTTAATAATAATATCTATGCTCTCTCCTCCTTTTATAGGGGCATATTCTTGGGTTTTACTTTGCGGTAGAAGTGGTGTAGTTACCAAATTTTTTAAGCAGTATCTTAATTTGAACATTCCTACGATTTATGGGTACGCAGGAATACTACTGGTGTTAACATTAAAATTATATCCATTTATTTATTTATACGTATCTGGTGCCTTAAAGAAGATAGATTCATCCTTAATTGAAGCTGCAGAGAGTTTAGGTTCAAAACCATCAAGAAAATTAGTCTTTGTTATTATTCCTTTAATATTGCCAACACTACTTGCTGGAGGATTACTGGTATTTATGAATGCAATTGCAGATTTTGGTACACCTGTTTTAATAGGAGAAGGATATAATGTAATGCCAACTCTAATTTATTCAGAATTTATAAGTGAAGTTGGCGGACAGGCAAATTTTGCTGCTGCAATGGCAACAGTTATGGTGTTTTTAACCTCAATAATATTTTTAATTCAAAGATATATAATAAATAAAAGGTCCTATGTTATGAGTTCACTTAGGCCGATACAGACTGGGAAATTGAAGGGTATTGGAAACTATTTAGCACATATATTTATTTATTTTATAGTAATATTATCAATAATACCGCAAATAACAGTAATTTATACTTCGTTTTTAAATACCAAGGGAGCGATGTTCTTACACGAATTTTCTTTAAAGAGTTATAGAACAGTATTTAGTAGATTAGGAAAATCAATTGCAAACACATATGTTTATGGACTGGTAGCAATTGTTGTTATTATTCTTATTGGAATGCTAACAGCCTATATTTCTACAAGAAGAAAAAGTACCATTACAACAATAATAGATACAGTCACAATGTTTCCATACATCATTCCTGGTTCAGTTCTTGGAATTACACTTTTACTTGCTTTTAATAAAGGATATATTATATTAAGTGGTACAGCTACTATTATGATAATTGCTTTTGTAATAAGAAGACTACCCTATACATTAAGGTCGAGTGCGGCAATACTATATCAAATAAGTCCAAGCATTGAGGAGGCTTCAATTAGTCTTGGTTGTTCACCAGTTAAAACCTTCTTTAAAGTTACAGCAAAAATGATGCTTCCAGGAGTCCTATCTGGTGCCATTTTAAGCTGGATTACAGTAATAAATGAATTAAGTGCATCAGTTATATTATATACATCAAATACAAGAACAATGTCTGTAACAATTTATACAGAAGTTGTAAGGGCAAGTTATGGTACAGCAGCAGCACTTTCAACAATATTAACAGCTACAACAATTGTTTCATTACTTATATTCTTTAAGTTAACAGGCAGCAAAAATATTAGCATATAATAGGAGGACGACCTATGGATTTTAAGGGCATATTAGTTGTATCAGATTTAGATGGTACGTTGATGGATTCTAATAAAAATATTTCAAAGAAGAATATAGAGACATTAAGGTATTTTGTTGATAAGGGAGGATTATTCACAGTTGCTACAGGGAGAACAGAGCTAAATATAAGACCCTTCATCAAAGATTTACCAATAAACTGTCCAGCTATCCTATATAATGGTGCAGCAATTTATGATTTTAAAAATGAAAAATTTATAAAGTATGCTTGTTTGGATAATAGTATTTTAGCTTATATAATTAGAGATATTTTATATGAATATAGTGAAATTTGTGTACAGATTTTTACAGTTGGAAAGATGTATATAGTATCAGGTACAAGTTATATTGACCCATATGTTATAAATGAGAAACAACCTTATGAATTAGCAAATGTTTTGGATATTGTACAGGAAAATTGGCTCAAAGTTATTTTAAATGGACAAAATGAAATGCTTAAAAGTATATTAAAAAAAATAGAAGGTATTATACCAAAAAATAAATTGAATTGTATGTTTTCTACTGATAGATATCTTGAAATTTTACCCTTTGGAGTATCAAAGGGAAGTGCATTAAAGGAGTTAATTAAATTAATGGAGATTAATCAAAATAAGGTAGTTGCAATAGGTGATTATTGTAATGACATAGAAATGATAAAAGTGGCATTTCTTGGTGTTGCAACTGAAAATGCTCATAAGGATTTAAAAAAAGCTGCAAAATGCATAACAGTAAGCAATGACAACAATGCTGTTGCTACATTAATAAATGAAGTAATACCAGAGTTTATAAGTCTATAAAAAGAGGCTGTATAGTATTTTTATTTACTATACAGCCTCTTGTCCTCCTGTTTTAGGAATTCAGTAGGAGATATATTTAGATATTTTTTAAATGTGTTAAAGAAATTTTTATAGTCCCCAAACCCGACCAAGTCAGATATTTCATATACTCTGTATTTGCCGGATATTAATAGCTCTATTGATTTTTTAATTCTATATTGGTTTAAAATGTCCATAAAAGTCTGTGATGTTATTGCCTTGAACTTTCTACTCAAATAGCTTGGACTAACTCCAAGCATTTCGGATATACCTTCAAGTGATATTTTTTTATTATAATTATTTTTTATCTCAAGTAATGCTTGATTTACATAATAGTTATCCTTGCTGTTTATTATATATGAATCAATATCAACAACAGTTTGATTATTTAATTCTATTTTATTTTTAATACTGTTTTTGATTTCCTGTTTAATATTGTTTATTGTTTTGATAAGTTCCTCTTCATCAATAGGTTTTAAAATATACTCAAATACTTTAAGGCTGATTGCTTGTTTTGCATATTCAAATTCTGAATAACTTGTTAAAATAATGCTATAGAATGATGCTTCTTTTGCAGCTCTCTTCAACATTTCAATTCCATCCATTATAGGCATTTTTATGTCTGTTATTACTATATCGGGCTTTTGTTCTTTTATTAAATTTAATCCATCTATTCCATTTGATGCTGTTCCTACAATAGTACAATCCATCGAGAGCCAATCTATGGTCAAAACAAGACCGTTTCTTATAATGTCTTCATCTTCTATTATAACAACCTTAAACATATCAACACTCCTTTTTTAAAATTAAAGGTAATGTTATGGTGACTTCAGTTCCTATGTTTTCAATACTATTAATTTCAACTCCATACTTATCTCCATATAAAAGCTGTATTCTTCTATGTACATTATATATACCTAAATGATTGCTATTGTTTTGATTTTTTTTTAATATCTTATCCTGAATTATTCATGGAATTTATTTAAAAGAGTTCTATAGCCCATATTAACTTAATTTTTTACTAAACTGCATTTCACTTAAAAAGTGAAATAAAAACATGAAAAAGAGGGCCCAAATTTGTTATAATATAGTTGCTAAACAAATACCAAACAAAGGGAGGGTTCTCAATGTTTAGTTTATATGATATTTGTTTAGAAAGCAATAGTAAAATACGATTAAATTTTGATGGTGGTGACTTATCTTCTGATACAGGATTGTTATTGCTTAAAGAATTTACTCATAAAATTGGCTTCGAAAATGTAATAAAAAGTTTATTTAAAACAAAT
>NZ_FQVG01000033.1 GCF_900129265.1 Caloramator proteoclasticus DSM 10124
TTTCAGTTTAATTTTTGGTTGGTGAATAATTCAGGCTAAGATTTCTTATAAATATTTTTCAGTTTAATTTTTGGTTGGTGAATAATTCAGGCTTATTTATTTCTTCTAATTTATTTTTGTTAATTCCTGCTCCATTATCTTTAATTTTTGCAATTAAAAAATCGTCATTGTTTTGAATTGATATATCAATATAGAGGATATTATCACCTTTATATCCGTGTTCAATAGAATTTTCAATCATAGGTTGAAATATTAGTTTAGGGATTAAACAATTAGTAAGATGCTTGTCTATTTTTATATTATAGTCAAAATTTTCTTTAAAGCGAGTTTTTATTATATCTAAATATGAATTTGTATAATTCAATTCGTCTACAACATTTACTTCAGATGAGCTATTATCAATACTGTATCTTAATATTTTTGAAAGGTTTAAAATCATTTTTGTAGCATCTTGAGGATTTGTTTTTATCATATATTTAATTACTTCAAGTGTATTGAAAAGAAAGTGAGGATTAAACTGTGATTCTAATTGTTTGATTTCTGATATAATGCTATGTTTTGCCTCTTCCTTATTAAGTTCAATTAAATTTTTAATATCATCAAGCATTTTGTTATAGGCATCTGAAATCGTTTTAAATTCAATATTTGTCCTAATATTAAGACGTGTATCAAGATTACCGTTTTGAACATTTTCTAATGCCTTTAATATCATATCTAAATCTTTAGTTTTGTCTTTAGAAACCTTTGATGAGGAATACATTAAAAAGCATATTAAAATAACTATGAAAATAATAAGTAGTATACCTATTATTTTAAAAACAGTTATCATATTAGCTAATGAATTAACTGTATATATATTAAACTCATTATTATAAATTTTATTTTGGGTTATAAAATAGTAGCATTTTAAGTGTTTAAGAAAACCTGAACCATCTTTTATATAATTTTCAAGTTTTCCTTGTTTAGTTATAGGTAAGGTATTTGTTGTAAAAAGAACATTTCCATATTTATCTGTTAAAACAGTTATTAATGCATAATCTGCAATATAGTGTTTAATAAGAGAGTCTGCATAAATATCAAAGGTCAAATATCCTATAATTTTTCCATTTCTTTTTATTGTTGTTCCAAAAGTTATTGTATTTTGAAAATTAGTTGAATCAATGTTACATTCAATTAATTTATTTTGGTAGGAATCGCTTAAACGTGATAAAATTCCAAGATTATATCTATTTTTTTCTGCATACACAGGTATTTTGTTGGTGTTTGACATTATTATATTTTTGTTTTCATCGAATATATAAAAATAGGTTTTTATACCTGTTGAATTTATGTAACTATAGAGCATTTGATATGTTTCCACATTAGGCTTCTTGGTTTTTATATTATTTATAATTAGAGGATTTTTTGAAAATTTATTTAATGCATTTTCATAATCTTTAAAATATAGATTTAGAGAGTTTGATAGATATATATTTTGATTTAAGTTGTATGATGCAGTGTTATTGATAAAAATAAAAATTGATATTAAATATGATAAGAGTGCAAGTACAACAATTGGTAGTATTGTGTATAACATAAATGTTTTTTTTATGTCATATTTAAAGCTGTTTTTATATTGCAAATTGACCACCCCTTAAGATAATTATACCATAACAAAAATAATAAGACATAATATTTTATATATTGTTAATTTAAAAAAAATAAATAGTTGATAGGCAGGAAATCATAATTTTTTGTAGAAGATAATATATAAAAGAATAGGGGGGGTTTTTTTGAATAAAAATTACTACATCAATTACATAGCAAAAAAATTTGAGAGACATTTTGATATAGAATTTGATAAGGATATTTTGAATTATAAATTAGATTTGTTTGCAAAACATTATAGTTTAAATGCAAGGACTCTTTTAACTAAAAATGATATAATAGATAAATTTGAAAATTATGAGTATGTTTTTGTAAAACATTATGAATTTATTGATGAAAATGCTGTTAATGAGTTTATGCATTTTTTAAAAAAAGTATCAGAGGAATATGTAAATCCAACAAAGATACATATGTCTACCTATATAAATGGAATTATTTTATATGATGATATAAAGGATGAAGCTGTAGATATAATAAAAAAATTTAAACTTTCAAAAACATTTCTGTTTGGAATTAGAGGATGGTTTGATACAAGGCTATTGGCTGTAGGGTTGAATGGACAAGATATTATATGCAATAGGGAGGGTAAAAGGGTTAAAAAGGTGTATCAAATTACACCTTAAAATAAAAAAAAGGGGGTTTTTTTATGAGTTCTTTATGGCTTATCTTTATCGGCATTATAGTTTTTCTTGTAGCTTATGTGACCTATGGTGCGTATCTTGCAAAGGAGTGGGGAATTGACCCAAAGAGACCAACACCATCCCACACAAATTTTGACAATGTAGACTATGTTCCAACCAATTCTAAGGTACTTTTAGGACACCACTTTGCTTCGATTGCAGGTGCAGGACCAATTGCAGGTCCAATTCAAGCAGCAATCTTTGGATGGCTTCCAGTATTTTTATGGATTGTAATAGGAAGTATTTTCTTTGGTGCAGTTCACGATTTTGGCTCACTTCTTGCATCAATTAGACACGGAGGTAAGTCAATAGGTGAAATAATTGAAGTAAATGTAGGTAAAAAGGGTAAGAAATTGTTTAATACATTTGCTTGGCTTACTTTAATACTTGTTGTTGCTGCATTTACAGATATAGTTGCATCAGCCTTTGCATATAATCCAGAGGTTCAAGGATTCCAAGCAGGACCTGCAGCAGGTACAGCTTCAGTATTATTTATATTTTTAGCAATTTTATTTGGTTTTTTAGTTTATAGAAAGGGGTATAACTTAACTATATCAACAGTTATAGGTGTAATTTTCTTATTCCTTGCAATATATATTGGTTATAAATTCCCATTTATAGCTTTATCAAAAAAGGCTTGGTATGTAGTACTTTTAGTATACATTTTCTTAGCATCAACACTTCCAGTATGGCTACTTCTTCAACCAAGGGATTATCTAAATTCATTCTTACTTTATGCAATGTTAATTGGCGGATTTTTAGGAATACTTGTTATGAGACCAAGCCTTCAACTTGAGGCATTTAAGGGATTTACTATAACTACAAAGGCAGGTGTTCAATATCTATTCCCAATACTTTTTGTTACAGTTGCTTGTGGTGCAATTTCAGGTTTCCACTCACTTGTAAGTTCGGGAACATCTGCAAAGCAAATAGATAAAGAAGATGATGCAAAGCTTGTAGGCTATGGTGCAATGTTAATAGAGGGCTTCCTTGCAATAATTGCACTTATTTCCGTTGCCTATGTTGCAAAGGCAGAGGGAGCACCAGCAGTTATTTTTGCATCAGGTGTTGCAACATTTATGTCCAAGATAGGAATACCTTTTGAAGTTGGTAAAGTATTTATAATACTTGCATTTACAGCATTTGCATTAACAAGCTTAGATACAGCAACAAGACTTGGTAGATATATCTTCGAAGAATATGTAGAAACAGTATTTGGTAAGGAATCAAAATTAAATAATATGTATATTTCAACCCTATTGACAGTTTTATTCTCAGCATTGTTATTAATGTTTGGTTACCAAAAGATATGGCCTATATTCGGGACAGCAAATCAATTACTATCAGCCCTTGCACTTCTTGCTGTAACTGCTTGGCTTGCAAGAAACAATAAGAAGAATATAATGACAATAATTCCAATGATATTTATGTTTGCAGTTACATTGACAGCACTTGTACTTTTAACTATAAACTTCTTTAAAGCTAAAAACTATGTATTATTTGTTATAGCTATTTTACTATTCATATTTGCGATAGAGTTAATAGTTGAGACATACAAGGTTTTAAGTGGTGCAAAGTCTTCAAAGGAGACAGATGTTAAAGCATAATTTAGATAAAAATGTGCTATGACGATTAAGTCATAGTACATTTTTTATGGGCGTTTGATTTTCCTCTTTAATATTATTTAATTGTATGGTATTATAAGTAAGGTTAGAATTTAATATAGGTTGGGAGGATAAATATGGGAAGAATGTTTGGAACTGATGGAGTAAGAGGTATAGCTAATACTGAACTTACTGCAGAACTTGCATATAAATTAGGAAGAGCAGGTGCTTATGTTTTAACAGAGGGAGCTCATAAGCCTACTATAATAGTTGGTAAGGATACAAGAATATCAGGGGATATGCTTGAGAGTGCACTTGTTGCAGGTATAATGTCAGTAGGTGCACACGCAATTTGTGTTGGTGTTGTTCCAACTCCAGCAGTTGCATATCTTACAAGAAAGCTTGGTGCAGATGCAGGGGTTGTAATTTCAGCGTCCCACAATCCAGTTGAATATAATGGAATAAAGTTCTTTAATAAAGATGGATATAAGCTTCCTGATGAAGTTGAGGATAAAATAGAAGAGATAATAAATAACGGTCTTGTAGATGTACCTTCACCAACAGGAGAGGACTTAGGTGTTAGAGAACATAGAGAAGATGCAGTTGATTTGTACATAGAATTTTTAAAGGAAGTAGTAGGCACAAGATTAGATGGAATGAAGATTGCACTTGATTGTGCAGAAGGAGCATCCTATTATATAGCACCTAAGGTCTTTAAGGAACTTGGAGCTGAAGTTTTTGTAATACACAATAATCCAGATGGAAAAAATATTAATAAAAACTGTGGTTCGACTCATATGAATGAGCTAAAAGATTTTACTGTTAATATGGGATGCGATTTAGGGCTTGCCTTTGATGGGGATGCAGATAGATGTCTTGCTGTTGATGAAAAGGGCAACATAATAAATGGTGATTTTATAATGACAATTATTGCAAGTGAAATGAAAAAGCAAGGAAAACTTGATAAGGATACTCTTGTTGTTACTGTAATGAGCAATATGGGGCTTGATATTGCTTGTAAAAGAGAAGGGATTAATACAGTAAAGACTAAGGTTGGAGATAGATATGTTTTAGAGGAAATGATAAAGGGTGGTTATAAAATAGGAGGAGAACAATCAGGACATATAATATTCCTTGATCACAATACAACAGGAGATGGTTTAATTACTGCACTTAAGGTTGCGGCAACTCTTAAAAATAGTGGTAAGAAGATGTCAGAGCTTGCTTCAATTATGAAGGAGCTACCACAGGTATTAGTAAATGCAAAGGTATCAAATGAAAAGAAATATGCATATACTGAAGATGAGGTTATAGTTGCTGAAATAGAAAAATTAGAAAAGATGTTAGAAGGAAGAGGAAGAGTTTTGATTAGACCATCAGGAACAGAACCACTTGTTAGAGTTATGCTTGAGGGAGAAAATCAAGAAGAAATAGATATGCTGGCAAAGAATTTAGCAAAGCTTATAGAGGATAGAAGTAAATAATTTTTAATAATTTATTAAATAAACAAAAAAACATTTTACTTTTTTAATAAGTTTTGTATAATGTAAGTAAAACTGCCTCTTATGAGGCAGTTTTTGAAATCTTAAAGGGAGGTGAGAAAAACAAAAAATATATAGCTTAAAATATATAAAGCGCCGGGACTTACCGTTGGTAAGTTGACGAGGACAGGGTTTATCGAGCTATCGGCGGATGCCCTGCGGTTGACCACCGAAAGCGGCCAGACAAAACCTAAAAGCAATTTTAGGGACAAAGGGGCCAGGTCAGGTAAAAACAGAATGGAAGGAGACTTAATATGTGTGGAATAGTAGGATATATTGGTAAAAGACAAGCGGCGCCACTCTTAGTAGAGTGTTTATCAAAACTTGAATATAGAGGATATGACTCAGCAGGAGTTGCTATAATAAACGAAAAGGGAATAAATATTGAAAAGTGTAAAGGAAGATTAAAGAATCTTGAAGATAAATTAAATCAAAATCCAATTGAAGGTACAATGGGTATAGGTCATACAAGATGGGCAACTCACGGAGAGCCATCAGATGTAAACTCACACCCACATTACAATAAGGATATGACAATAAGCGTTGTTCACAATGGAATTATTGAAAACTATCTTGAACTTAGAGAATGGCTTCAAACTTTAGGATATGAGTTTAAATCAGAAACTGATACTGAGGTTGTGCCACACCTTATAGACTACTTCTATGAAGGGGATATAGTAAAGGCTGTAATGAAGGCACTTGATAAAATAGAAGGTTCTTACGCACTTGGAGTAGTGTGCAGCCACGAGCCAGATAAGATGGTAGCAGTTAGAAAGGATAGCCCACTTATAGTAGGTCTTGGTGAAGGAGAAAACTTTATAGCTTCAGATATTCCAGCAATACTTGCATATACAAGAGATGTATATTTATTAAACGACAAGGAAATAGTTGTTTTAACTAAAGATAAGGTTGAAATAATGACTAAGGAAGGCCTACCAGTAAATAAGGAAATATTCCACGTTACTTGGGATGCAGAAGCTGCAGAAAAGGGTGGATATGAACACTTTATGATAAAGGAAATCCACGAACAACCTAAGGCAATAAGAGATACTCTAACAAGAAGAATAGTAGCAGATTCTGATGATATAGTTTTAGATGACATAAAGCTTACTGCAGAAGACCTAAAGAATATAGACAAGATTTATATAGTAGCGTGTGGTACAGCATACCACGCAGGTCTTGTTGGAAAGTATGTTATAGAAAAGCTTGCAAGAATTCCTGTTGAAGTTGATATTGCTTCAGAGTTTAGATATAGAGATCCAATCATAAATGAAAGAACACTTATGATGGTAATATCACAATCAGGAGAAACTGCAGATACTTTAGCAGCACTTAGAGAAGCAAAGAATAGAGGAGCAAGAGTAATTGCTATAACTAATGTTGTAGGAAGCTCAGTTGCAAGAGAAGCAGATGATATACTATATACTTGGGCAGGACCAGAAATTGCAGTTGCTTCAACTAAGGCTTATGTTACTCAGCTAATTGCAATTTATATAGTTGCACTATATCTTGCAAGATTAAATGGTAAAATGTCAGTTGAAGAATACAGAGTAATAAGAGATGAGCTTTTAAATCTTCCTGAAAAGGCAGAAGAAGTTTTAAAGAGAAAGGAAGAAATACAAAAGTTTGCTGCAAAGAACTATAACCATAAGGATATATTCTATCTTGGACGTGGGCTTGATTTCGCAGTAGCACTAGAAGGTGCACTTAAGATAAAGGAAATATCATATATCCACGCTGAGGCGTATGCTGCAGGTGAATTAAAGCACGGACCAATAGCTCTAATTGACAAGGGAGTTCCAGTTATAGCACTTGCAACACAAGAAGATTTATATGATAAGATGGTGAGCAATATTAAGGAAGTTGTTACAAGAGGAGCAAAGGTACTTGGTATTGCATTTGATGGACACGAAGATATTCTAAAGGTAGTAGACCAAGCAGTTTATATTCCAAAGACACTACCACTACTTGCACCAGTTTTATCAGTTATTCCTCTTCAACTTCTATCATACTATGCAGCAGTAGAAAGAGGTTGTGATGTAGATAAGCCAAGAAACTTAGCAAAGTCAGTTACAGTTGAATAATAAAAAAGTTCCACCTTGTTAAATCAAGGTGGAACTTTTTTACTTGGAAACAGAGATATTTACTTTTTAAATATCTTATCCACCAATTCCTTATCCATACCAGTATTATTATACCTTGCTTTAATATAAATATTTCTTATTTCATCTAAATTATCCCATAAACCTTTGGCCTTATTATTTATGTCAAGGCTTGTATCAGATGAGAGTATATCAATCTTATTCTTCTTTAAGCTCTTTAAAAATTTAAAATACTTAAATCTGATATATTCAACCTTATCATCAAGATTATATTTTTTTTGTTTCTTTTTTACTTCAGTAATCTTTATAGATTCTTTCAGCTCAACAAATTCATCATCAGAATTGCTACTTATGTGCATTCTTTTTAAAATTGTGACCACAATCCAAATAAATATTAAAAATAATATAGCCTTTATAATAAGGCCTATAATAGGTGAATTTAAAATAGCATCTATTAGAGTATTTTCGTTAGGTGCAAGTTTTATAAACTCATTAGATGAATTCTTAATATTAGGCATATTATCTAAATTAAACCTAATATTTACTTCCCCAAATATTAATGTAATTATCTTAATAAAGGAAAATATAAAAAAGGCCAACACGTAGGCTATGGTTAATGTAGCATAATAGTATAAATAAAACAGCATTTTAAAGATAAATCCTCTTATCTGTGGAATTGATAAAATAATTGAGAAAGAAAGTAGAGAGGACATTAATATAGCATTAAATTTATTTATTTTAACATCTCCATCAATTTTAAAAACCCGTAGAATTCTTAAAAGAAGGACAGATGTTACTGTATAAAAAATTAAGAAAATACTACCGTAGAAGGTTATATCCTTAAAGGTCATATAAATAATAATGTGAATAAAAATTGCAGCCCTAATTAATTTATTGGCTGTTTTAAAGTAGTCTTTAAAATAGTAATAGTCAAAAAGGCTTTTTCTATTTCTAAAAAGCCAATATAGCATTATTGTATAGGACAGTATAAATAAAAATGTTTCACTACTTCTATAAAAAATAGCGGGTATAATAAGAAAAATATATATATAAAAAGAATCTAAATCCATAATTGTAAAAATACTAACTGTTAATAACGTATATAAAAATAGTATATCTACCTCTTTTATAGTAAAAATAGAAAACAAAACCAAAAACACAAAGGAGACTCTGTTTAATACATTATTTAATAAAATCAATTTCAATTAAAATCGCCTCCTATTACGTAGGTTTCAATGTTGTTTGAACTTAAAAGCTCAAGATTATCCCTTGAGGCTGCAATTATTATAAGCTTGTTTACTTCTTTTGATATTCGTTCAATATTTAAAATATATTCCTCAAAAACCTTCGGAAGAATTAGGACAAATGAGCTGTAGTTTGAACATATAGGCATTAAATATTCTAAATAATCCTCAAAGGGCATTGATACATTATAATCTACCATTCCAAGCAATTTTAAAACATTGTACCTGTGGTGTTCAGTAAGTCCATAGTGAATTATTTCATTGTTTGAACTTGTAATCTGTGAATTTATTGATATACCATAGGAAATTTTACTGTCGTGGAGTTTTTCGCATATATCCCTTGCAATGGATATGCAGTCTTCGATTTTCTTAGAGTCAATGCTATAGTAAAAGGGCTTATAGCTTTCTACATTAACAACAATCATAACTGTACTATCTGTAGTGTAATCAAAATTTTTTACCATAAGCTTGTTTAATCTTAAGGAAGTAGGCCAGTGGATGTTTTTTTGAGGTTCAAAGCCTGTGTATTCCCTAAGTCCTACAATCATTGTTGGATCATCTAATATAAACCTTTTAACCGATATATTTCCCATAGTACTTCCATAAGGTATAAGAACCTCCTCAAAATTCAATTTATTAGGCAATACAATCACAGATTTATTTATATAAAAGGATATTTCCTTTGTAGAGAGACCTAAAATATCTCCAACCTGCAGATACGCATTATTTATTACATAAAGTCCTCGTCTTTTAAAAAGGACAGTATATTCCCTAACCCTTCTTTGATAGGGCATAAGTACTGTTTGAAAGCTGAAATACATTTCATTTGTTATTTTATTTTTTTTATTTTTAAAATACATACCCTTTGGCACTTCTAAAAAAGCTTCAAGGAAGGTTATGGGTAGTTTTTTTCTATTTTCTAATTGAAAAACTAATTTAACTTCTTCACCAAACTCAATAACTTCCTTTGAAGGGTATATATTATAGAATAAATTCCGATAAATTATTTTTTGCATAACATTGTTTACAAAGAAAAAGAGGATTAATAAAAACAAAAGTACATAAAGCATATTAGTTCCTCCTAAATTTCCTCAAGTGGAACTTTAATATTATCTAAACATTTTAAAACAAACGAATACATAGACTTAGATTTTGTTTTAGTTATTATTCTATGGTTTAAGACATAGGGAGCAAGGAACTTTACATCCTCAGGAATAATAAAATTCCTTCCATTTATTGCAGCATAGGCTTGAGATGCTTTAAAAAGGCTCAAGGTTGCACGGGGACTTGCACCAAGTATAACTTCTTCAGAATTTCTAATAAACTCAATTAAATCAAGTATGTAGTCTAAAACTTCATCGGATGCCTTTACATATTTAAAATTTCTTTGAACATACTCTATTTCATCCTTAGTAACAACTTGATTTAATTCCTCAAGAGGATTTTCTTCTTTGTATCTTTTTATTATATCCTTTTCCTCCTCTTTAGTTGGATATCCTAATGAAATTCTCATTAAAAACCTATCAAGCTGTGCCTCAGGCAGAGGAAATGTTCCAAAGGATTCAATAGGATTTTGAGTTGCAAGAACCATAAAGGGCTTCTCAAGAGGATATGTACTTCCATCAACTGAAACCTGCTTTTCTTCCATAGCCTCAAGAAGACTTGACTGTGTACGAGGTGTAGCCCTATTTATTTCATCTGATAGAAGTATGTTTGTAAAGATAGGGCCCCTTTTAAATTCAAATTCCATAGATTTTTGGTTATAATAATTTATACCAGTTAAATCAGAGGGCATAAGGTCTGGAGTAAATTGAATTCTTTTAAAATTAAGTCCTAAGCTTCTTGAGAAGGCCTTAACTAAAGTTGTTTTTCCAAGACCAGGGACATCCTCCAAAAGTATATGCCCACCACATATAAGGGAAACCGTCAAAAGGTCAACTATTTCCTCCTTGCCAACTATAACTTTACATACATTTTCCTTTATTCTATTAGAAAAATTAACAAATTCCTTCATTTGTTACCACTCCCTTCAGTAATATAATAACATATACATATAAATCATATCCACATTATTTAATTAATTTATTAATGGAGTGGGGAAATGAAAAAAGTAGTGGATTAGAAACAGCTTACTTTTATTTAGAGTGTTTAAGTTTTCAGAAATAATAACAGTAACTTTCAATAAAAAAATAAATTATATGAACAATAGAATATTTATAATATATTACCAAAATAGGTATTGACTATCACCTTAGGGTTTAGTTTATGATATATTACAAGAGGTGATGGTTATGTATATAAAGGAAGTTTGTAAAGAATGTAAATTAACTAAAAAAGCAATTGAGTATTATGAACAACAAGGGTTGATTTCTCCAGCAATAGAGGACAATGGATATAGAAACTATACAGAAGATGACGTGTTTATTTTAAAAGAAATAGGGGTTTTAAGGAAGATAGGTTTTAGTGTTGGAGATATTAAAGATATACTTGGTAGTACCAACAAAACTGCCACTCTGGAAAAATATAGATATAAAATGGAGTTAGAAATTGAAAAGTCGTTGGCTAAGAAAAAATGTTTAGAAGATCTGATAAGGGATTATGATATAAACCAAGCGATGAAGTATATTGAAGAAAATATCGAAAAAAATTTCACAATTAGAGAGAAGCTATTGCAATCATTTCCAGGAAGTTTTGGATTGTATTTAAGTATACACTTTGGACCATTTTTAAATGAAAAGATTGATACTCCTGAAAAGGAAGAAGCATATAAAAAAATTATTGAATATTTAGATACAGTTATAAATTTAGATTTCCCAACTGAACTGGAGGAGTTTCTAATTCAGGGACTTCAAGAGATGAAGGAAGAAGATATGCAAAGAATAAATAAAACAATAATGGATTTGATAGAAAATACAGATGAATATTTAGAACAGAATAAAGAAGATATAGTTAAATATTTAGAAATTAGGAATACAGATGAATATAAAAATTCTTTAGGATATAAGATGCAGAAATTATTGTTGGAATTTCAGCAGCAGAGTGGTTATTACGATATATTTATAGAAAATTTTAAAATATTAA
The DNA here is from genome assembly GCF_900129265.1 of Caloramator proteoclasticus DSM 10124. GTDB lineage: Bacteria > Bacillota > Clostridia > Clostridiales > Caloramatoraceae > Thermobrachium > Thermobrachium proteoclasticum. The sequence goes on from NZ_FQVG01000033.1 coordinate 11,900, forward strand.
GTGATTCCTATAGAGAGTATTTTGAAAAATTACAAGTTGCAAATGAAAAGTTTTTAAACAATTATAACATTCAGGTTGAAAATTATTATAAGTGATAAGGCTGACAAATATTAATTTCAGGTAATAGTTACCTAAAATTAAGGCTTTTTTTATATATAAGTAGGTTGTCTGTTTTTGAAATAGACTATATTTAAATTAGCTCTGTTTGCAAGTTCTATTGCTATATCAAAATTTGCACCTATTGAGTTGATATTATGGGCATCGGAGCCAATAGTAACGTATTCTCCACCAAGCTCTTTAAACCTTTTTAATATATCGAGCATATTAAGTGAAGTTATTTTATTCTCAAGTCTTCTTGTATTAATTTCTACAGCCTTTTCACGCTGTGCAATAATTTTTAAAATCTCATCAATTATTTCTTCAAAATCGTTATAATATAGTTCAGTATCCTGATATTTTGCATACCTTGTTACATAGTTAATATGACCTAAACCGTCAATGAAGTCACATTCCTTAATGCACCTATACATAAAATTAAGATACTGAAGATATGATTCTTTTTTTTCTCTATTTTCGTAAAAACTTGGTTGGAAAATATCTATTCCATCAACAACGTGGATTGAGCCTATTACATAATCAAAGGGATATTTTTTAATTAATTCTTTATTCTTATAGATGCAATCATCTCTAAGTCCAAGCTCTATTCCTATTAAAAATTCTTTAGAACGATATTTTTCATATTCATTAAAATACTCTTCACAATTAAATATAAAACTGCCTTCAATAGGATAATTAATATCCATATGGTCTGTTACAATAAGTCCAATTTCTTTTTCCTTTGCTTTTTTTATTGCATCTTCAATTTGCATTTTAGAATCTGTTGAAAAGGTTGAATGTATATGACAATCAAATATCATTTTTCTTACCCCCTAAAAAATACTACAAACAATATAATTATATCACATTTGTAGTCTTATTGAGATAAAAATAAAGCTTATACAAATATTAAAAAAGATGAGAAAATATAATCCTCATCTTTATCTTAAATTTTGCTTTATTAAATTTATAATGTATTCTCTATCCTTTAAATTATTTTCAAAGTCAAGATTGTCCACATTTATTTTAAGAATAGGTGAAATAGAGTATTGTTCAAAATAATCCTGATAGTGCTTATTTAGTCTTTCCCAATAAGCTCGTTCAACAACTTTTTCGTATTCTCTACCTCTTTGGTATATTCTTCTAATGGCCTCATCTACTGAAACCTCTAAATAAACCATAAGCTTTGGAGGATGACAATGTTCAATCATATTTTCAAATAATTCTATGTATAAGTCGAACTCTTCCCTTGACATCTCTCCGCTTTCCATAAGCATTTTTGCAAATATAACATCTCCATAAATACTTCTATCCATAACTGCATTTTCAATAAGGCTTGCTTCCTTTATATGTTTAAATCTTTTATTTAAAAAGAAAATTTGAAGTGGAAAACTATATCTATGTCTATCATAGTAAAATTTTTCAAGAATAGGATTGTTATATACTGGTTCTTCAAAGGGAACAAATCCTTCATTTTTTAATATATTCATCAAGGTAGTTTTTCCCGCACCTACAACTCCATCAATTACTAACATATTCCAAAATCCTCCTTTGTCTATCTTGCTGAGGGCTTGTTGATAAAACATAATATTCTCCCCTTTAAATTTAGTCAGTCTTTAATAGTATAATTTAAATATAGTATCAATTTCAAGGGGCAGAATTTTACAAAAAATTAAGGGGCATTTGCCCCTTACATAAATACTGTAATTTTATGTTCATTCTTATCGTCAAGCAAAGGAATGTAGCTAAATTCTAAGACCTTACCATCAAGTTCAATTTTGTCAATACCTGAACATTTTCCATTATTATTTACAACTTTTATATTATAGGTAGTATCGTTGTAGGTGTAGGATATTTCATATTCTTTCCAGGATTTTGGGATGCAAGGATTTATTACAATTCTATCTTGGAGTTTATTAAAACCTAATATACCCTCAAGGCCTACTTTATACATCCAGCCAGAAGAACCAGTATACCAAGTCCAACCACCACGACCTATGTGGGGTTCAACTGCATATACATCTGCCGCCATAACATAGGGTTCTACTTTATATTTTGAACATTCAAGTTGTGTAGTTGTGTGGTTTATTGGATTGATCATATCAAACAGTTTAAATGCTTTATCACCTAAACCTAATTTTGTGTAGGCAAGTATAACCCAAGTTGCAGCGTGGGTATATTGGCCTCCATTTTCACGAACACCAGGTACATAGCCTTTAATGTATCCTGGGTTTAAATCACTTTTATCAAAGGCTGGTGTAAAGAGTTTAATTATAGCGTCATCGTAGGAAACAAGGTATTTTTCAACTGCATCCATTGCTTTAAGGGCTCTTTCTCTATCTCCAGCATTTGATATCAAAGCCCAAGATTGAGCAAGGGAATCAATCTTGCATTCTTGGTTAATGCTTGAGCCAAGAGGAGTTCCATCATCAAAATATGCACGCCTATACCATTCTCCATCCCAAGCATTTTCTTCGATGCTATTTAATATCTTTTGCATATGTTCTTTATATTTTGCAGCTCTATCATTATCATTTAGCTTTTCGCAAATAGGTATAAACCTATTTAGTATGTCAATTAAAAACCATCCGAGCCATACGCTCTCACCTTTTCCTTTGTTTCCTACGGTATTCATTCCGTCATTCCAGTCGCCACATCCCATAAGAGGTATTCCGTGTTCACCATATCTTAGACCGCGTTCTATTGCCTTTATGCAATGTTCATAAACACTTCCTCTTATTTGTGATGTTCTTGGTATACCGTATCTCTCGTCAGTCTTTTCATCAAGTGGTTCATCCTCTAAATAGTTAACTTCGATATTTAAAATGTCATAATCTCCTGTTTTGTAGATGTATTCAGCTGTAACGTAAGGTAACCATAACAAATCATCTGAGAATTTGGTTCTTATTCCTTTGTCGTGACTTCCAGGATGCCACCAGTGTTGAACGTCTCCCTCTACAAATTGATGTGCACAGTGGAGTAGAATTTGTGTTTTAGCTATTTCAGGCTTAAGATTTATAAAGCTTAAGACGTCCTGTAGTTGGTCTCTAAATCCATATGCACCACCAGACTGATAGAAGGCTGATCTTGCCCATATTCTGCAACATAAAGTTTGATATAACAACCAAGTATTCATTAGTATGTTAAATGGTTTGCTTGGTGTTGTAACCCTAATGGTGTTTAGTAATTTATTCCACATAGATATTACTTCGTTGAGCTTTTGCCTACACATACCAACATCTTTGTACCTATCAATAATGTTACTCAAATCTTCAAAGTTTAGGCAATTACCTAAAAATAGGGATATTTCTTTTTCTTCATTTTGTTCTATCTCTAATTTAAGTTGAACTACTGAACAAGGATTAAAACCGGCACCTGTAGTGTTACTTAAGGTTTCGTAGTTTAGCCCATCAGGGCAATCAAGTTTATTTTCGTCATTAAGAAATTCATTTAAATTACCAGTATAGCTAACTATTTTTTCAGAGGATGAAACAAACATTAACCTGTTTGGAAAATCTGTGTTGTAGCTGTTCTTAAATATAAATGAGTTAAGGTCTTTATTAAATTGACTAACGATAAATTGATTGGTTAAATAATGGGTTACTCCCATAACAGGTCTTACGTAATAGAATATAGATAGTTTTCGTTTTGCATTACTAATATTTTTTAAATTAAGTAGAGATATCTTTAACATATCATCCTTTGGAACAAAACAGTTTAGTTCACCAATTAACCCATTATGTTGATGTTTATACCTAACATACCCTGTGCCATATGTTATAACATATTCAGTTTGATGCCTTATAGGTTTTGGAGTTACAGTAAAGTAATCTCCTGTATCATCGTCGCGTATAAATATAGTTTCGTATATTGGATCAATAATAGGGTCATTACTCCAGGGAGTTAATTTGTTTTCACGGCTGTTTTCAGCGAATATGTATCCGCCGCCAGATTCAGTTGAAATAAACCCGAATCTATTATTTGCCACAACGTTTATCCAAGGCATAGGGGTGTAGGTATTGTCATTTAATTTAATCACATATTCACGTCCATCTGTATTAAACCCACCATATCCGTTGAATATTTGTAGTGGTTCATTGTAAATAGGTAGTTCCTTAAACTCATAAACTCTATTTACTTTATTAAGCTTTACTAAATTTAAAGGAGTTTCTTCTAAACTTAGTTGCTTGTGTATATTACCAAAATCTGCATCTATACATATTCTTGCAACTGAATAAAATAGGTCTATGTCTTCCTTTGGCATTGAATTTATGCTTCTTATAAATATTCCTCCGAATTTATCAAGTTGATCTAAATTGTTGTTGTATCTTATTAAATCCCTTATTTGAGATTGTAAAGGTTGTAAATATCCACCTTCCTCTTTAACTAAAATTACAAGGTCGGTTAGAAGACCTCTAACTCTAAAGTATTCGTGGCATTTTACTAATGTCTCAATTATGTCAATATAGTCAGCTTTACTTATCTTAACAAGCATTATAGGTAAATCTCCAGATATTCCATATGCCCAAAGTGAAGATTGACCCTTTTGATTGTTCTTAATATGTTCTTCATACCTTCTTCTTATTTCTGTTACAAAAAGTATGTGATTCAATATTTCTGAAAAAATTTCCTTTTCATTTAATGTTAGGGATAAATATTTATCCTCCATTTGTGCCCTGAGGTATGCAGAACTAAAGCTTCTGTCAATGTTATAAAATTCGGAGTACTTTTTACATAATTCAATGCAATGTTCTTTGTTGTCTGCAATTCCTGTTATATATGCAAGTGTTACAGAAGAATTTGGCTTTAATATAATTCTCTTTCTAATGCTAAATATTGGATCCAATACAGCACCAGTTGTATTAGTAAGAGGCATATTCAATGCTTTAGGATTTAAAAGAGTGTTGCCTCTTCCAATAAATTTAGAGCGGTCAGTTTCGATTTCAATATTTTCAGAGAACTCACCTGTACATAATGTATGGAATGCCCATACTGTCCTTTTACCGTGTTCTCTTGGCCTTCTTGATGCAATAATACTGTTGTATTGTTCTAAAAATTCAGTTCTAATAAATAAATTATTAAAGCTTGGGTGAGCGATATCTGCCATTAAACTTGATAGTGTGATTTCCATATAGCTTGTTACTTCTATTGTTTTTTCATAATTTGATAGATTACTTATTATGATTTTTTCAACTTGGCAGTTATCCTCTGCACTTATACATACTTCCGTAGTAGTTTCAATATCCTTGTCAGTTCTTGAGATTTTTACATTGTCATCGTTAAAAATAACTTTATATTTATCAGGAATTTTTGATGTAGGTTCAATTGCATTTGACCAAATTATATTTTCGTTTACATCCCTTAGGTATACAAACAAACCATATTTTTTGTTTGTTAGGCTATCTCTCCATCTATTTAAGTATATGTCTTTAAATTTTAAAAAGTTGCAGCCGTAGTTGCTAAGCATAGCAGAAAAGTCGCCATTTGTAATTAAGTGGCATTTAGGAATTAGGCTATTTGGCATACCAAGCTTTTTAGTAAAATCTACGTGCATAAATTGTGGTTTTTCAAGAGGTTTTATTTCTTCCTTGATATTTTTGGTAATTATTGTTCTAACAGGTATTTTTTCCTGTAGTAGAAATTCACCTGCAATTACTTTTGGATTAGAATGGAATCTTTCAATTAATATATTTTTGTTTAAATAGTTGTTTATAGATGTAAGTATCATACCTTGGTGATGTGCCATAAAGCTCTGGACTATTCCATAGTTTGAAGTCTTATCTGTTCTATCAGGTGTAAAATCAATTGCTTCATATAATCCATATTTTCCTAATAGATTATATTTTAGCAATTCCTTTATATTTTCTATGGCAACACGAGGTTTAAAGGGTAGAGCAAGAATAGTGGAGTAGGGTGATATAACCATATCTTTAGATAAACCACGTTTTAAACCAAGTGCTGGTACCCCAAAGGCTTTGTATTGAAAATTAAGTAATATGTCAAAACCATAAAATCCCGATTCTGATGTTCCCCAAGGGACTTTTCTATCCCTACCATAATTTATTTGAGCTCTTATTACAGTTTTATATGTTTCATCAATTAAGCTGTTTGTATAATTTTTCATAATTATGGCGGGCATAAAGTATTCAAACATAGTTCCAGTCCAGGAAACAAGACTTAGATATCCATCAATTTCTGTTAAAGACCTTCCAAGTTTAAACCAGTGATTAACAGGAACTTCACGGTTTATTACAGCAAGATAACTTGCTATTCTTGCTTCTGATGCAAGAAGGTCGTAGTAGGAATTAGTTAACCTATTATTATCTGCATCAAATCCTATAGAGAACAGACCACGTTTTTTATCGTATAAAGGAGCAAATTGTGTATTTGTTACAAATTCATTTAGTCTGTTTCTTAAGCGATATAATGAATTTATTAAAGTCTCTACATCTTTCTTACATAGATTTAATTCTTCATCAAGTAATTTAAGTATTTCATATTCAATATTGCTGATAATGTTTTTTAACTGAGATATTTCATAAGATATATCTTTGTACAGCAGAGGTAGTTCTGTTAATTTTGCAGTCTTTATTTTTTCGGTAAGATTTAATAATTTTTTATATTCATCTTTATGATTTAAAAATTCAAGTTTGTTTGTATTTATTAAACTTGGATAAATTTTAGAATACTGTAGGAAGTCCTTTATCGAGTCTGATATATGTTCTTCGTTAATATTGTTATTTAGCTTGTTTAATATGGTAAAGATGTCTAAATCCTTTGAGATGTCATAGTTGCATTCGTAGTAATCCATTATATCTTGAAGTCCGCTAATAAAATCATATGATAAAGGATTTTTATTTAAAAATTCATCAATTGAGGATGATGCAACCATAAGGTATGCAACAAGGTTTCCACTATCTACTGTTGATATATATTTTGGATGAAGTACCTGTAATGTTCTTGTATCGTACCAGTTGTAAAGATGTCCGTTCCATTTATCAAGCTTTTCTAAAGTAGATATTGTTTTATCAAGCATATATGCAAATTTTTTAAGTGATATATATCCAAGGTCTACTGCACTGCACATAGATAGAATTAAAAATCCTATATTTGTTGGGGATGTTCTATGTGCTATTTTAGTTGTAGGTACTTCTTGAATATTATCAACAGGTAAGTAGTTGTTTTCTTCATTAAAAATGTCTTCATAGAATTTCCAGGTTTTCATAGCGATTTTTCTTATAAGTTTAATGTCTTCTTCAGATGCTTGATAAATTGGTTTGATATCAGGTTGACTTATTCTATAGGCAACTATAGGAGAAGACATCCATAGCAATATAAATGGTAGTGCTAAAATGAGGTTGTTTATATTGACAATTATACTCAATAAAGTGATTAAACTTAAACTTGCAGCAGAAGGCAACATAGTCTTAATATAACTTTCCAAAGTGTTTTTAGTGTTTCTTTCTACATCAGCAGCAGTTACCCATTCAAGCAGGTTTTTGTGTGATATATATACCCTATAGATAGTTTTTAAAATAGCATCAAGGGATATATAGGTAACATATGGTAAAAAGATTATTGTTAAAATAGATTGACATAAAATATTTTTAAATCCATAAATAATATTGTTGTTTAATCTTCTATTTATATTCTTGTAGTATTTAAGTTTAATAAAGTCAAATGAGTTAAATAGTACAGGAAGAAATATATCAAATAGTGTAAGAAGAATAAAATAAATTGAATTAACCCCAAATATATATAAAGATAAAATAATAGTCAAACTGTAGTTTATTGGTAGAAGACTTCTTCTTAAATTATCGAATATCTTCCACTTAGATACAGAGTTAATTGGATTTAAAATTCTTTCACCATAGGCATTTTTTATAAACCTATTAAGCCAAAGAATTGTTTGCCAATCTCCTCTTATCCATCTGTGCATTCTTAATACGTATGAATTGTATTTTTGTGGGAAACCATCAATAAGCTCTATATCTGTTGCAAGTCCTACTCTTAAGTAGCTTCCTTCTATAAGGTCGTGGCTTAATAATGTATTATCTGGTATTGCTGTGTCGAGTGTTTCCATAAAAGCATCTACATCATAAATACCCTTTCCAGTAAATATACCCTCTTTAAACAAATCCATATAAACATCAGATATTGCACCACTATAGGTATCTATACCTCCTTCAGAGGCATATATTCGGGTAAATTTAGATTTAATACTGCTCTCTATATCAATCCCCATACGTGGTTGAATTAAGCCATAACCATCAATAACAATTTTTCTTTCGTGATCAACAAAAGCCCTATTAAGTGGATGAGATATTGTTCCAATGAGTTTTTGGGCATAATTAATTGGTAGTTTTGTATCTGCATCGAGGGTTATTACATATTTTGCATCCATTATTTTTTCAATGTCACCCACTACAACATTAAAGGTTGTATCATTAAATCCCCTAATCAATCTATTAAATTCACATATAGCTCCTCTTTTTCTCTCATATCCCATATACCTATTTTGTGATGAATTAAACACCCTTTTTCTACATAGAAATATAAACTTATTATCTTTATATTTTTCATTTAGATTATTTATCAATTTTATAGCAGTATCGATTATTTCTTTATCTGTTTCTTCAACTTCATTTTCACTGTCTTTTAAATCCCCAAGAAGTACAAAATAGATGTTGTCACTATTATTAGATACATAGGTTATTTCGAGATTATTAATTAACTCCTTAACTCTTTTAACGTTTGGTATAAGTGTTGGAACGATTACTACTGTTTTACATTCGTCTGGAACACCTTCTGTGAAATCAAGCTTTGGCAAAAAACTTGCTTCAACGTTATTTAAAATATATCTGTTTACAATGTTTATAGATAAATTTAATGCTATTGGTAGTGTTATTAAGATTGATATTATTAAATACAAGTTTTCTAAATAAATTGGTGAGTTATTGTAGGCAAATTTAGAGTATAAAATAGCTATTAACATTGATAAAGAGAATATAGGGAGTAGATAAGAGGTTAAACCTATCTTTGATATTTTCTTATGTATACCCAATCTATTTAACAGTTCTTCAAGGCCATCATCAATTAAATAGTACCCTATGTGATTATGCTTAATATTATCTTTCTCAACATCACAGCATTCAAGGGCAGTTTTGGCAACAAAGGTTTCTGAGAGGTTATATTTTTTAGAAATTTGCATTATTTTTTTTCGATAATAACTTCTTGTTTCAAAATCTTGTTTAGGGTAGAACCCTGATGGGTCCTGCCTTAATATTCTTTCAACATAGGATAATTCTTCAAATAAATCTTCAAAATTTAGAGCTATAACATATCTTAAACTGCTTATTGCATTTCCAATAGACATCTGTAGTTTTGCTTGTTCTTGATGTTCGTGATGGATAATATCATCGACTGTTATGTCATATTCAAATAGCTTATCGTTAATAACTTTCATTATAGCTTCGATTGATCTATTTGATTTCTTTAAGTAAATCAAAACTCTTTCCAAAAAGTGATAGTCAATACTTTCCATATTCTCAAGATGATTAGATACTATTTTAACTATTTCTTCATTGTCTAAATTATTAAATTGACTAACCTTATCCCAAGTCTTTTGAATTGTATAAAGTTTAATGCATAAGGAGGATATATATTCTATTAAGGACAGCTTAAACATTGGTTCAAGGCACCAAAGCTCCTGCATAGTAAGTGGTGCAACTCTTTGGTAAGATTCAATAAAGGAGGTTAAATTTTCTTTGTCTAATCGACCATCAGTATGGCTTATCAGTTCATAGCAAACTGCAAATATTCGAGGAAGACCTTTAAATATACTATTTTTTAAGTATAAAAGCTGTTTGAAAAAATTTTTATCTATTTGTTGTGTTAGTATTTTATATTGTTCTTCAATTATATAATAGTTGTCTAAAATCCATTCTGAAGCAGAACATATAGGAACATTACTGTTAGATTTTTCATAGAAATATTTATATACATCAGTTATGTTTTTGAAGTTATTATTTAATCTTGTTAAAAGTATATCATTGTGGTTTGGAGTTACTTTATGTTCTTTTGCAATATCAGTTGCGTGCCTATTGAGTTCATCTAAGGATAAAATTCCTCCTTTAGTGGATAGTGGTTGAGTTTTGTCAAGATACAAAGCCACACTATCGCTCCCTTCCATTATGGATTTTTGAGCATTCTGTTTAATCTGTTTATTACATCCTCTGCAATATCGTCAGCAAATTCTTGATTATAACCTTCAATGTAAATTTTAAGTATTGGTTTATGGTCGTCGGGAAGAATTATTGCATAACCTTTATCTGAGATAAGCTTTACCCCTTCGTAAAGTTCCATCTTGTCTTGTTTATTCTGCTCAATTATTTGTCTTATAATTCTTCCTCTATCAGAAAATGCACATTTAATTTCCTGGTGTTTAGTATAGAATTTTGGCAGAGTATCAACTGCTTCACTTAAGGTAATGTTATTTTCAATCAAAAATGCTGTAATATAAGCAGTTGATAAAATAGCATCAAAGTTTAATATATATTGAACATTTAAATATAGATTATCTGTTTTGTTTAGCATTTGATTTAAAATTTCAGCAGTATTTGATTTTACTCTGGTGACTTTAACGTTATATTGATTTGCTATATTATCAACAGCAAATGATGTTGTATATGGAACTATTAAGTCCTTTTCGCCAAATTTAATTGATATTAAATAGGATAATAACTTATAAATATCCTGTTGTAATAAGTTACCTTTTTCATCTATTATAATAAAGTTTTCACAACTGCTGTTGATTATAGCTCCAAATAAAAAGTTAGACTTAACTTGTTCAGAAAAATATTTTACATATCCATCTAAATTTGAAAATTTGTTTATGTTGTAGTCTACAGATACTTTACATCCGATTGATTCTAATAAAAGCGAAGCAATAAGAGCACCTCTTTCATCTAAGGATGAAATAAGTATTCTTGGTGATTTTGTTCTTATCTTTTCAATTCCTTTGATGTTATTTAAACAATTTTGTATATATAACTCATAAAAGTTCTTTATATTAATAATGCTTCCTATATTGTATGCACTACATCTTTGAAAATCCTCACGAATAAAAATCTGATCTATTTTCTTTTCTGATTTTCTATCTATATTAGCACCATATTCATTTATAAACTGTATGTTTATCAAGTTATCTGTATTTTTAGATGAAATATAAATTCCGGCACTACCTTTATAAAATCTAACTGCATATCTTAACACATTTAATGGTTCGTGTTCTAAATCTAAAACCCTATATCCAGAGGATATAATTCCAGCAACTATAGACTGTTTAATTGCAATTGCTGAACGAGAACCATTTGTACAAATGAGTATTGGTAATTGCTTTTTACAAGTTGAGGCATATGCAGAGCCAATTAAAGATGCAGTTTCTGGTGTTATCTCTATATTGAATTCACCCTCTATACCATTTTCAGTAAATTTTATTCTTTGAGGCTTTGTTCCCCATATTATATTTCTATTTACTATAGATGAAGATGGGATTAATTTCTCGGGCCAAATCTTTACGCCTGGCTTAATTGTTGAATTTTTTTCAACAAGTGTATCCTTTCCTATAACCGTTGCCTCGTATATATGTACTGAGTCCTGTATTTTAGTGAAATCACAAATTATACTTCCTCTACATTCAACGGATCTTCCAAGTCTTACATTGTTCCATAATATTGTTCTCTTTAATGAAGAAAAGGCATCAATATAACAGTTATTGCCAATTATTGTGTAGGATTCAATTTTGCATCCCTCAGATATATGTGTATTATCTCCAATTATACAGGGAGCCTTTAATACAACTTCTTCAGGTATAAACGTATTTTGACCAACGTATATTCCTTCTTTAATTTTTGTGTATCTGTTGGAGGAGAAATTTTCAATTACATCAAAGTTTGTTTGTCTGTAGGAGTTCATATCCCCAATATCACACCAATATTCGTTAGTTATATAACCATACATAGGTACATTATCCTTTAAGAGTTTTGGGAAAAGATCTTTACTAAAATCAAAATTTTCACCTTTCTTGTAATAGTTAAATACTTCGGGTTCAAGTATATAAATGCCTGTATTTACGGTATCACTAAATACTTCACCCCAAGACGGTTTTTCTAAAAATCTAACTATTCTACCTTCTTCATCTGTTATTACTATTCCATATTCAATGGGGATACTCTGCTTTTTTAATATGAGTGTAGCTTTAGAATTTTTAGATTTATGATATTCAACTGCTTTAGTTAAGTCTATATTGGTATATGCATCTCCACTTATTACAATAAATGTTCCATCTAAAAACTTATCTGCGTTTAAAACACTTCCTCCAGTACCAAGAGGAGTTTCTTCTATAAAATATTGAAGATTAACTCCAAATTTTGAGCCATCTTGAAAATAGTCAACAATACTGTCAGGCATATAATATAATGTAGCTGCAATTTCGCTTATATTGTGTTTTTTTAGGAGATTTATAATGTGTTCCATAACGGGTGTATTTGCAATAGGTACCATAGGTTTAGGTATATGACAAGTTAGTGGTCTAAGCCTTGTTCCTTCACCACCAGCCATTATTACAGCTTTCATTAAAGTCACCTCGCAGTTTTTTGTAAAATAATGTCTATATATTAGTTTTTAAATTAAAGGGGTAAATTATTCATTACCCCTTTAATTTAAAAATTATTATCCCCGCTACCATTAGAATGACCCCAATTATTTTAGTATAGTGAAATGGTACTTTTTCAGTTCCAAAAAGTCCGAAAAAGTCTATAGCAGCAGCTGTTATAAGTTGAGCTATTAGTATGGTGGACACTGAATATGTTGGGCTAAGTTCAGAAATTCCTCTCATTACAAAATAAATAATTAGAACTCCAATAACACCACCAAGTAGATATAGTTTATTAACCTGTGTAATTTTTTTAAAATCCCCATTACCAACAATAAGTAGAATAACAAGAGTAAAAATAAAACCTGTTATTTGTACAACGATATTTGTTTCCCAAAGTCCTATTTTTTCACTACAGCGGGTATTAAATACTCCCTGTATACTCATAAGAAAGCCAGCTAAAATTGAAAAAACTATACCAAGTAAATTGTTTTGCATAACGTCACCTCAAAATATATTATTCCCAAAGATTTGTAATTTATTTATAATAAAAAGGGGTGATGATATGAGAAGTGATTTTGATTTAGTTGATGTATCGATTTTAACGGATAAAATCATATTTGATATTAGGTATGCTACAGATAGAAATTTTTTTAAAAGGAGATTTTATATAGATGAAAGATGTTTATTAAGATATGGAACAGCTAAAAAATTAATTAAAGTTAATGAATATCTATTAAAATTAGGTTTTAAACTTAAGGTTTGGGATGCATATAGACCTTTGTCTGTTCAAAGGATAATGTGGGAAGCTGTAAAAAATGAAGACTATATTGCACCACCTTGGAGAGGTTCAATTCACAATAGAGGAGCTGCAGTTGATGTCACTTTGGTGGATATAAATAATAAAGAAGTAGAAATGCCTTCGGATTTTGATGATTTTTCGGAAAGAGCAAGTATAAATTATAGCTACTGTTCAATTGAAGCGATAAATAATAGAGAAATTTTAGCAGAAGCAATGATGAAAAATGGATTTAGAAGAATAGAGAGTGAATGGTGGCACTTTTATGATGAGGAATTTAGTAAGTATGAGATTTTATAAAAATAGAGAATAGAGTACCGAATAGTTGTTTTAGTCTATAAAAATGTAATTAATTAAAAAAGAAAAGGAGAGGTAAACTCTCCTTTATCTTCTTTCGAAGCTTCTTTTTTGTTGTTTTCTTGCTCTTCTGCAGTCAGGACATCTCTTTGGTTCGTTTTCAAAACCTTTTTCTGCATAGAACTTTTGTTCACCTTCTGTGAAAACGAACTCCTTGCCACAGTCTTGGCAAACAAGTGTCTTATCAGCCATTGAACACACCTCCTATAAATGATAGGATTTAACGACTCAAAGACACAACCCTACCGATTTATAGGGCAGTGGGTCTTGATGGTTAAATCTTTTTTCTTAGATAATTATAACATTTATAATTATATTTGACAATAATATTATGTTTCGTATATTTTAAAATTATACATAAAATTTTTATAATTTAGTAAAATGGGAGGAACAACTACAATGAATATAGATTACCTAAAGAAAGTTTTAAATAAAAGAGAAGTGAAAATAATGGGAGAGGATGAAGAATATAAAAAATATTCCGTTGTTATTCCTATTGTATATAATGATGAATACAAAATATTATTTGAGGTTAGATCAAAAAAATTAAAATTTCAACCTGGAGATATTTCGTTGCCAGGTGGAAAGATAGAAGAAGGGGAGACACCAAAACAGGCTGCCATAAGGGAACTTATTGAAGAGCTTGGTATAAGTGGGGAGAATTTTGAGTTTATAGGACAGTTTGATACTTTAGTAACTTATCACGGAAAGATTATATATGTATTCGTTGTTCTTTTAAAAGATTTAAATTTTAATTTGTCAATTGATGAGGTTGATGAAATTTTTTTAGTTCCAATGCTCTTTTTTAAAGAAAATGTCCCAGATATGTATTATGCATCAATTAGTGCACGTTTTGAAAAAGAGAATAAATATATAAATATGAACCAAAGGCTTTTATCATCAAGGAGTCCTATTTATTTTTATGAATATAATGGAAGGCTTATATGGGGAATTACTGCTAAAATTATTTACAATTTTATCAAGGAAATTTTTAAATAAAATAAATTATAAAAATATAGTGTTAGTTAAATGGGATTGATGTATAATAAAGAGAGGGGGTGGTATTTTTGAAAATACTTATTAAATCTGGTTTTATTTATCCTATTGAACAAGAACCCTTTAAGGGGGATATTTTAATTGAGGACGGTAAGATTATAAATATAGCTGAAAATATTGAGGATAAAGATGCACAAGTTGTGGATGCAGAGGGTAAGTTCGTACTTCCTGGATTTATTGATGCCCATAGCCATATAGGATTGTTTGAAGAGGGTGTTGGGGGAGGATATCAGGATGGTAATGAAGCTACAAACCCATTAACTCCTGAAGTTAGAGCAATAGATGCCTTTAATCCAGATGATGTTGCAATAAAGAGAGCTCTTGAGGGTGGAGTAACAACAGTTATGATTTTACCTGGTAGTGCTAATGCTATTGGAGGACAAGGAGCTATTTTAAAGCTAAAGGGGAATATAGTTGATAATATGATTTTAAAGGAACCTGCAGGACTTAAAATGGCACTTGGAGAAAATCCCAAAAGGGTATATGGTAGTAAAAATCAAACTCCTTCAACAAGGCTTGGTACAGCAGCATTAATTAGAGGATATTTTATGAAGGTACAGGACTATATGAACAAGAAAAGGCAATGTGAAATTGAAAAGAAGGAGTTTGTTGATAGAGATATTAAATTAGAAATAGGCGAAAGAGTATTAAAGGGCGAAATACCTGCAAGAATACACTGCCATAGAAGGGATGATATATTAACAGCTATAAGAATATCAAAGGAGTTTGGTTTTAAACTTGTCTTAGAACACGCTACAGAAGGATATAAAATAGCTGATTATATTAAGGAAAATAATATACCATTAGTTATTGGACCATTATTTGGTTTTAGAACAAAATTAGAATTAAAGGACAAAACCTATGAAGCGGTTAAAATATTGAGCGATAAAGAAATATTAACATCTATAATGTGTGATCATCCGGTTATTCCTTTAGAGCATACAAATGTTCACGCGGGAGTAGCACTAAAATATGGTGCAGATGAGAAAAAAGTGTTAGAGATGCTAACAATAAATCCAGCAAGGATTTTGGGAATTGAGGATAGAGTGGGAAGTCTAAAGATTGGCAAGGATGCAGATATTGTAATTTGGAACCATCATCCCTTTGATTTAAGAGCAAAGGTTGAAAAGGTTTATATTGATGGAGAGAGTTGTTTGTAATTAATACAAAAGTCCCTTATTATATAGGGGACTTTTGTATTAATAGAAAATATTTACAAAGAAAATATTGACAGTAAATACAATTATTATTATTATTGTAGAGCTCTACGTAAACCATATTAAGGGGGAGTAAAAGAATGAAAAAATACATATCAATGCTTTTAGCGTTAATTTTAACTTTTAATATTATAATTATAAATACAAATGTTCAAGCAATGAGTATAAATAATAATATGTATAATGTACAAATTAATAAAACGCTTGGCAATAAAAATAACCCTATTTTAGAAAAATATGATACTATTACTGTTAAAGGTCCTGAAGTTAGTTTTGGGGAAGATGTTTTGGTTTATGTAGTAAAGGTAATATTAGGTGAAATAGCAGAAAAGATAATAACAGACCTATATGATGATGCAAAAAATTTTTTGTCAATACATAATAGTTTGTATGGTGGAGTTGAGAAATGGTGGTATAAAGTAAAATATGGATTTGAATTTGATTATAATTTGAGTGAGAATTGGGTAGGTTATGGACAAGCAAACAAGACTGATAGAATTGTAGATTTACAAAAGTCATTAAAGGATTTAGGATATTATAATTCTACGATTGATGGAAAGTTTGGGCCTTTAACAAAAGATGCTCTAATGAGATATCAACGTGATTATGGATTAGCAGTTGATGGAATATGTGGTCCAAGTACATGGAAATCCTTAGCGAAGCACAAGTAAATATTTAGCTGGTACATATTTGATGTGTACCAGTTTTGTAAAAAAGGAGAGATAATATGAATTCTTTGGAAGTTAAATCAGTAACAAAAATAATAAAAAATAAAAAAATATTAAATAACATTAGTTTAGAAGCAAATGATGGACAAGTAGTAGGACTTATAGGACCTAATGGTTCAGGTAAAAGTACTTTATTTAAAGTAATAACTAATATATATAATCCAACAATTGGTAAAGTTTTTGTTGATAATATTGATTTGCAAAAAGAATATGAAAAAATATCATCTGAAATAGGTTTTTTAATTGAAGAACCAAGCTTGTATGAAAATTTAACTGGTAAAGAAAATTTGATGTTAATTAGTAAACTTTATAATAAATTTGATTCTAATATTTTTGAAGAAGTTTGTAATGAACTTGAGATAAATAAATTTTTAAACGTTAGATTTAATAAATGCTCAATGGGTATGAAGCAAAAGATAGGTATAGCAGCAGCAATAATACATAATCCAAAATATATAATATTAGATGAGCCTACAAATTCGTTAGATGCTGAATCTATTATTAAGTTTAAAAGACTAATAAAAACACTTGCCACAAGAGGGAAAACTATAATTTTATCAAGTCATATATTAAGTGATGTAGAAGAAATATGTGATAAAATATATATTCTTCAAAATGGTGAAATAATAGATTGCATTAATAATCAAGAAAATAAACATTGTATACAATATTTAATTTATACTGAAAAATTTAATTTAAGAATAGATCAAATACCAATAATAGAAAAAGATGGGCAAAAAGTTT
The DNA here is from genome assembly GCF_900129265.1 of Caloramator proteoclasticus DSM 10124. Lineage (GTDB taxonomy): Bacteria > Bacillota > Clostridia > Clostridiales > Caloramatoraceae > Thermobrachium > Thermobrachium proteoclasticum. The sequence goes on from NZ_FQVG01000033.1 coordinate 29,552, forward strand.
TGATTGTAAAGGAAGAACAACTAAATGACATTCTAAATATGCTTAGTAGAAATAATATAAGAATTTTTAAAATACAAGAGAAAAGAAACACCCTTCAAGAAAAGTTTATTGAAAGGATTGGTTATAATGAATGTGATTAAGTTAGAAATTGAAAAGTGTATCAAGGAAAGAAAATATATTGCTCCTTTAATCTCCATAGTTTTTTTTATAGCTATTTCTGCTTATTTTGCAAGTCACGACCCACGAGGGAGAGATTATTTTACATATACATATTATGTGTTTATATTAAATTGTAGAGTTATATTTCCAATTATTGTGGCTATTTTTTTTACAAATGTTTTAGTAAAGGAATTTGAAAAAAAGACGGCAAGAATTCATTTCCTAAAACCATACGGTAGAGAAAAAGCTCTTTTGTATAAGTATATAGCTGGTTCAGTTATAATTAGTATTATTTTTATATTGACGTTTTTTGTTTATGAACTAATTTTACTAATTGTATTTAAGATAAAAGGACTTGAAATTTTTAATATTTATGAGTTTAGCTTTAAGGAATTTTATTTAAGGGCATATAGTACATTGCTTTTACAGATAGTATTCCTAATAACTTTTGGAGCTATGGTATTTATTATTGGTATAATTACTAAAAAAGGAATAATTACAATATTAATATCTTTGCTAATACTTATATCAGAACAAAGAGGGTTATTTTTAGATATAATTCCAAAGCGTATATTATTTCTTTCAACAGCAGCAAAATATAACTACATGTTACAATTAGATAAGATGGTGTATATTTCTTATCTATATGATTTAATGCTAAATATATCCACGTTGTTAGGTTTCATTTTAATATCATTTTTACTAATAAGAAGAATTGAATTGGATTGATGTATGGGGAGATGATATTGTGCATAATAAAAAAATATATATAACTGTTATTACTTTATTTTTTATTTCAGCTTTAGTAACATTTTTTTTATATGAATATGAAATGTATTTAATTAATTCGGGTAAGAACTTTATGAGTGTTAACGAAACAATTAACTTATATAAAAAGAAAAAAAATATCAATGAAAATGTTGATGATTTAATTGAACTTGCAAGATTGTACTCTGTAAATAAAGAATATGAAAAATCTAAAGAATATTTATTAAAAGCATTAGAGAAAGAACCTAAAAATACAATTGCATTACATAGATTAGCGTTAGTTTATGAAAATTTAAATGATTTTAATAAAGCAATTGAAACAAGACAAAAATTGGTTGATATTGAACCACAAAAACCTGAAAATCATTATTATTATGCTATCTTATTATTAACTAAAGATATTAATGTATCTATAAATGAAATAGAGTTAGCTGTGAAGTATGCTGATGAAAGTGATAAACAGTTTTATATGGAGATGTTAGAATTATTTAAAAACAGTAGTAAATTTATTGATGAAGAGAAGTATGATGGTTATATAGATATAATTAATAGTAAATTTTTGGAGAGTAATAATAATGTAAAATTAGAAATCATAAAAAATATACGAAGCAAATATAGAAATTTAAAGATAGAAGACATAAATAAATTGGAGAATTTAGAAAAAGAAATAAAAAATAATAAAATCAATTAAAATTAAATGTAATGTAATTTAATTTAGCCTTTTGTTTGGTAGTTGCCAAATAAAAGGCTATTTATAATTAGTAAGTTATTAAAAAAGTTATTGTAAAAGGGATATTTACTTGATGTCTCGAATTTGATAAAAGGTTTATTTAACTATTCAGAAGTTTCGCAGATTAAAAAATAAATAGGGCGTAGCCCCTTGATATGTAATGGTTTAGATGAATAATAATTGAAATATGTAAATTCCGATTTTTACTGGAAAAAATTTAGGGTTTAAAAATGAAAACATCCTTTCTATAATGAATTTTGCTACAAACCCAATAGAAAGGATGTTTTGAGATGAACAAGCGTTATTTAAAACAAATGCTCACCTACTTCTCTAAGGTATACCATCTTGGAGAAAAAATCAAGGGGTTAAAAGATGGAAGAATAAATCCTCAAATTGAAACTTCAACTATTTCATTTATAGTT
>NZ_FQVG01000107.1 GCF_900129265.1 Caloramator proteoclasticus DSM 10124
AAATCGGAATTTACATATTTCAATTATTATTCATCTAAACCATTACATATCAAGGGGCTACGCCCTATTTATTTTTTAATCTGCGAAACTTCTGCTTTTTCATAGGCTATTTTTCTCTTGGGTAGTCCCTCTATCTTTTTTATAACCACCATATTTTTATCTAAAAAAAGAACGTCAATCTTAAATCTCATAAAAAAAGTATGAATGCTATTGCAGGGTTTAAAAAGAATTGCCTCATAATGGGGCTTTTTTCTAAACATATATCCTAATAGTCTATCTTTGAAATTATTTGCAAAATAAACTCTACATATTTCTCTATCCTTATATATTAGCTTTTTCATAATATCACCTTAAAAAGAAGTTATATAGTTTTATAAATGCAGGACCAAGAATTATAACAAATATTGTAGGAAATATAAAAAATACAAGTGGAAAGAGCATCTTTATAGGTGCCTTCATCGCATTTTCTCTTGCTGCCTGTTTTCTCTGCTCCCTTAAATTTGCAGACTCTATTCGCAAAACTTTGCCTAAACTTACCCCAAGCTCATCAGCCTGAATTAAAGAAGTAACAAAGCTGGAGAGCTCCTTTACATCACACCTTTGACTCAAACTTTTTAAGTCTGTTTTTCTCTGTATTCCCATCCTTATTTCCTTTAAAGTTTTAGCAAACTCGTCACTTAAATCTCCCTTTATGTTATCTACAACCTTTGCTATTGCACCATCAAAGGAAAGCCCAGCCTCAACGCTCACAGTTATCAAATCAAGAACATAGGGTAAATCCCTCAATATGTTCTTCTTTCTTCTTTTTACCCTAACTGATAGGTTAAAGCTAAATAGATAGTTTGTTAAAATACCAATAAAAAGTGCGAGTATGAGAGAATTTAATGTGCTGTTAGATAACAAATTAAAAAGAATAAAGGAAAATAAAAAAGAAATTATAGTGGACATAGCTTTAGTAAAAATCCATCTACCTATATCATTTTTATGATATCCTGCAAGCTCTAACCTTTTATTTAACCTATTTATTTTATTTTGGGGAGTAAACTTTAAAAAGAAATTAAATAAAACAAGATAAAGAGGAACTACAGCCCTCTCTAAAAAAGATTTATTTGATAGCTCATCTAATTTAACATCCTCCTTAATCTTATCAATTCTCCCCCTTAAAGTAATTTTATTTCTTAAAGCTATCATAAAAATTAAATTTATAACGCAAAAGGCTAATAAAAAGGATAGGAGTAATATTAATAAAAGCATAGTTCCACCTCTATAATTCAACGTTTATTATTTTCATTATCATAAAAATGCCTATAAGTTCAAAGATAAAAGAAAAAATAACCATTGCTAAACCTATCTTCGTTGTAAAAAGGAGCATTATATATTCCCTATTAAATAAGTAAATAACTACTCCTAAAAATAAAGGAAGAAGAGAAATAATTGCTCATGTAAGTTTTCCCTGTGCCGTTAAGGTCTTTAGTTCATTTTTTATCTTCTGACGCTCTCTTATTGTTTCTGTGATATTATCTAATATTTCTGCAAGGTTTCCTCCTATATCCTTTTGAATTAAAATTGCATTTATAAGGAGATTTAAATCCTCCGATGTAACTCTCCTTTGAAGATTATAAAAGGCCTCCTGCTCTGTCAGCCCAAAACTCATCTCCTTTAAAAGTCTTTTAAACTCCTTCCCTAAGGGATCCTTTACCTGTTCCCCTACAACCGAAATTGCCTGTAAAAAAGAATATCCTGCCTTTAGTGAATTAGAAACAATAACTATTGCTTCAGAGAGCTGACTATCAAACTTTTTTATTCTATCTATTTTTCTCTTATGTAAATGATAAAATCAAAATGTACGAAAAGTGGAAAATAAAAATGTACAAAATTGTACAAGTATTTGGTATCCTTCTTAATGGGAGGGATAC
>NZ_FQVG01000023.1 GCF_900129265.1 Caloramator proteoclasticus DSM 10124
ATTAGGATGGAGCAAGGAAGGATTAAAGATAATGGCGAAGCTAAGGGTATTCAGCAAGAATGGAGGAAATTTAAGGGAAATAAGTGTGTTTAAGGAAGATGAAAAAGCCTTCAAGGTAAGTAAGAAGAAAATAAAAGAAGCGATAAGGAAGATAAATAAATCTTCACGCGAAGTTATGAATAATATAACGATATTGAACATAGGGAAAGTAACGCCAATTTACAGGATATTAAAATCAATAAAATATGAAAATATAATTTAAGTTTTTTAAATTTAACAAACGCCTTGAAACTAGCTAATTTAAGGGGTTGTCTATAAAAATTAACCTACAATATCTTGACACTATCTTTCTTTATAAACGGGTTGAAAAAATAATGGATATAGCATAAAATACCTCCTGTAAACTATTTTATTTATTCTTACTTTATTTTAACAAAACAATAAAAGAAAATAAATATAGGAGTTGAAATAAATGGAACAATACTCAAATTTATCTTTAGTATATGATGAGCTTATGGATGTAGATTATAAGAAATGGGCAGATTTTGTTAGCACATATTTTAAAGATAAAAATATTGAATTAAAATACAAAAAAGGTCTCGAACTTGGCTGTGGTACAGGAAATATGACTATTTATTTAAAAAAACTTGGATTGGATTTAGTGGCATTGGATAGTTCAGAGGATATGCTTACAAAGGCAGAGGAGAAATTAAGAAGAGAAAGATTAAGAGCTACACTATTGAAACAGGATATAAGAAGTTATAATTTAAATAAAAAATTTCCCTTTATATTTAGTTTTTGTGACTGTTTTAATTACATAACAAACTATAAGGATTTAGAAAGTTCATTTAAAAATGTTTATAATCATTTAGAAGATGATGGTTATTTTTTATTTGATATTAGCACAGAATATAAATTAAGAAATCTAATAGGAGAAAAGACATTTACATTAAATAGAGAGGATATATGCTATATATGGGATAATTATATAAATGAAGATATATTGGAGATGTATATTACCTTCTTTGTAAAGGAAGGAAAATATTATAGAAGGTTTGATGAAAGGCATATACAAAAAATTTATAGGGTTGAAGAGATTATAGAAGTTCTAAACAAAATAGGTTTTAAAGAAGTTGAAGTTTTTGATGACTATAAATTTAAAGATTATAGTCAAGATAGTATTAGAGCTGTATTTGTTATAAAGAAATGATAATAATTACTCATCTTCATCACAAAGTTCAACATCTTTATCTTTAACTCTGATGCTAATTTTTAAAAAGTCATTTTCGATTTTTATTTTTTTCTTTTTACCATCTTTAGATTGACGTACCTTTACTTTAAGTTTATCTTTTTGGGTATCCACAAAAAACACTCCAATAAATCATTATATAATTATAATATTCTTTAATTTTTCAAGTGTTACAACAATAATACTTTATACTTTAAATATTGACTTGTATTGTACAGATTTGTATAATTAACCTAAATTTTATCCCTAAAATATTTTATACTTAGGAGGAAATAATATGGGTAAATTAGTTAGAGCAACAGCCTCAAATGGAGATATAAGACTATTTGCAGCAATTACAACAGATATAGTAGAAAAAGCAAGACAAATACACGATTTAAGCCCGACTGCATCAGCAGCCCTCGGTAGATTATTAACAGCAGGCAGTATAATGGGAGCAATGCTAAAGGGTGAAAAGGATACGTTGACATTGTCTATGAATGGTAGAGGGCCAGCAGGTAATTTAGTAGTTGTTGCAAATTCAAAGGGTAATGTAAAGGGTTATATATCAAATCCACACGTAGATTTGCCATTAAATGATAAGGGAAAACTTGATGTTGGTGGTGCAATAGGTAAGGATGGATTTTTAAACGTAGTAAAGGATATGGGACTCAAAGACCCATATGTTGGAAGTGTTCCTATATATACTGGAGAAGTTGGAGATGATATTGCATACTATTTTACAGTTTCAGAACAGGTTCCATCTGCAGTAGCGTTAGGTGTGCTTGTTGATACAGATATTTCTATAAAATCAGCAGGGGGATTAGTTATACAAATGATGCCGGGTGCAAATGAGCTACTTGCAGATATTATTACATTTAGACTGCAAGAAATACCACCTCTTTCTACATTAATAGCAGAGGGAAAAACTTGCGAAGATATATTAAACTTACTGTTTGACGATATGGATTTAAAAATACACGAAGAGATAGATATAGCTTACGAGTGCGATTGTTCAAGGGAAAGAGTTGAAAAGGCACTTATTGCATTAGGAAAAGAAGAACTTGAGAGATTAAAGGAAGAGGAAGAGATTATGCAGGTAGAGTGCCATTTTTGTGAAAGAAGATACCAATTTACAAAGGATGATATACAAAATTTAATAAATTCAATTAAATAAAGATATAAAATATAATATAAAGCCTCATTATGGTTATGTTGCATTAAACTATAAGTGGGGCTTTAAAATTTACGATAAAAAATTAATAATCCTATAAATTTTAGTTTTTTTTACACGATAAATATTAATGATAATACTGTAAAGGGTGTGTGGTATGAAAAAGGAAGATTTGGGGGTTTTAAAAATATCAATGAGTTATTTCTTACTTGGTACTATTTGGGTGTTTTTTTCTGATAAAATATTATTTAAATCATTGAAATTCAGTGAAGGCTATTTGAATTATTCGATTATTAAGGGGATTGTCTTTATTGTATTTTCATCTGTATTTATTTTTGTTTTAGTAAAAAGGGAAATAAATAAAAGAATAAAGATTTGGGAATATTATGCAACACACGATGCTATGACAAAGTGTCTAAATAGAAAAGCAGGTTTAGAAAAATTAAATACACTGCTAAAAAACTATTCATTGCGTTCACCTATATCAATTATTTATGTTGATTTAAATAATTTAAAAATGATTAATGATAATTATGGCCATAGTGAAGGAGATAAGGCTATTATTAGAATCAGTAAAATATTCAAACAATCTGTTAAAAAGGATGATTTTGTTGTTAGATTAGGTGGAGATGAGTTTTTGATTGTTCTTTTGAATTCTGATGAGAAGAATGCAGAAAAAATTATTGAAGTTATAAATGAGAAGATAAATGTATTAAATCTATCAAGTAGAGTAGAACTAAGTATAAGCTGTGGAGTTGCAACTTATACACAAGAATATATAAATATAGAAGACTTTATAAACGAAGCAGATAGAAGGATGTATGAAAATAAGAAGCTTTTTCACTCACAGTTAAAATTTGCATAAAATAATTTTAAAAACGTATTGACAAAAATATAAATTCATTGTATTATAATTTATGTCAAATGAATTGGGCGCGTAGCTCAGCTGGGAGAGCATCTGCCTTACAAGCAGAGGGTCACAGGTTCGAGCCCTGTCGTGCCCACCATAATGGCCCAGTAGCTCAGTTGGTTAGAGTGCCGGCCTGTCACGCCGGAGGTCGAGGGTTCGAGCCCCTTCTGGGTCGCCAACTGGCCAGATAGCTCAGTAGGTAGAGCAGGGGACTGAAAATCCCCGTGTCGCTGGTTCGATTCCGGCTCTGGCCACCAATTTATATATGCGGGAATAGCTCAGTTGGTAGAGCGTCACCTTGCCAAGGTGAATGCCGCGGGTTCGAGTCCCGTTTCCCGCTCCAGAAATTAATATGGCGGCATAGCCAAGTGGTAAGGCAGAGGTCTGCAAAACCTTTATTCCCCAGTTCGAATCTGGGTGCCGCCTCCAAAGAATAGGGATAGAAGTAAAACTTCTATCCCTATTTTGCTAGTACGCATAGTTTTAATGAAGGAGCGAGTTTGTCAATGGAAAAATTTATAGAAATACCAAATCTCCCAAAGGGGGAAGTCTCTTTGGTTGTGTGTGATGGAAGAATAAACTCAGATGTTGAATATAATTTAAGAGAGATGGGAATTAAAATTATCAAAACAAATAAACAAAAATTATTGTATGAAGCTGTATCCTATCATCCTGACATATTATTTCACCATCTTGGGGGGGATAAAATAGTTATTGCACCCAATGTTGATGACAAATTTTATTATGCCTTAGAAGATGAGGGTTTTAATTTGATATTAGGCAAAGATAAGATTGAAGGTATATATCCAAAGGATGTTTTATACAATGTTGCAAGACTAAAGGATGTTGCCATTTTAAACATAAGATATACTGATGAAGTTTTACTGGATGAATTAATAAAAAGAAACATTAAACTTATTGATGTAAAGCAGGGCTATGCTAAATGTTCTGTATGTATTGTATCAGAGGATGCAATAATTACGTCTGATAGAGGAATCTATAAAAAGGCTTTGCAAAATTCAATAAACTCCCTTCTAATTAAACCAGGATATATTGATCTTTTTGAACTAAACTACGGTTTTATTGGAGGATGCACAGGATTTATTTCAAATGACACCATAGCTTTTTACGGTGAAGTTGAATCACATCCTGAAGGTACTGAAATAAAAAATTTTTTGAATAAATTTGAAAAAAAACATCAAAATCTATCAAAAGGTAAATTAATAGATTATGGTACATTAATACCTCTTAAGGAATATTGTATAATATAACTTTTTAAGTTTATTAGTATATGTTTTTTCTACGAACATATACTAAACTTGAAGGGAGTGATAATATGATTCTCCTATCAATTGGATTTAGTAAGGATAATAAAGAATTTTATGATAGATTAAACGAGCTCTGTCAGTATTTTAAAGAAAAAGGCGTAAATATTGCTCTATGTGAAAATAAAGTATCTAATATGAATTATATAAAGTGTGTTTTAAAGGAGACAGAAAAGGATATAAAGGTCTTTGATAGTTTTAGCGAAATGTTTTATATATATGTTTCGAACCTTATCTATGAATATATAGTGAATTATTATGATTCTATTTCTATAGAAAAGATTATAAAAAATAATTATGATTTCTTATCCAATGAGGATGCAGAAATAATAAAAGAAAAGTGTATAATGGCATTAAACGGAACAGGTATATTTACACAGGATGGAATACAGCTTATTATAAATAGAAAAAATACAATTCTAAAGCTAATAGAAGAGTATTTAGATGAAAATAAAGAGCTTATTATAGATGGTTTTATTACCTTTAGATTAAGAAACTTTTCTAATGATTTAAAAAATATAGTAGAAAAGATTACAGAGGAATATATCATTGAAAAGGAATACAGTGAGTTTATAAAGCTTTTAAAATATTTTGTAGATATACAGGAGAGTAAGTATGAGGTTGTTAATGTTATAATACAGAAGGATGGTAATTATTTAATCTACGATAAACAATATAAAAATATAACATCAGATTTTTTTGAGGATTTTTCTTCTGACATTAAAATAGATGCAACTATTCACGATATGTTAATTAGTGCACTTATTACCTTTGCACCACAAAATATAGTGATTCACGGAGTTGAGAATTCAAAAAGTCAGGAGACAATTGAAACAATAAAAAATATATTTTCTGATAGGTTAAAAATTTGTAGTGGTTGTGAAATTTGTAAGTCAATTAACAATATTATATTGACATAGCTTAATGTAATTAATATAATATTAATTAAAATATAAAAAGGCGATGAAGGGGAAGAGTAAATCAAACCCAGTTACCAGAGAGGGAAATCCGTAGGCTGAAAGATTTCCTTAATATGGTTGATTGAAAACCACCCCAAAGCTCCTACCTGAAAAATAGTAGGGATAGGCGTGATGCTGCGTTAATGCTAATGAGTGGACCATATAAGGTCAATTTGGGTGGAACCGCGAGAACTCTCGTCCCATTTTTTGGATGAGGGTTTTTTTATTTGCATAAAAAAGCTTAAGGAGGGATAGTATGATTAAAGTTACTTTAAAGGATGGCAAAGTTTTAGAGTTTGAACAGCCAGTAAAGGTAGAAGAAGTTGCAAAAAAAATAGGTATGGGACTTTATAAGGCAGCACTTGCTGCAAAGGTTGATGGAGAAGTTGTTGATTTGATGAAGACAATTGATAAGGATGCTGTGGTAGAAATACTTACCTTTGATGATGCAGATGGAAGATGGGCACTAAGACATACAGCTTCCCACATACTTGCACAGGCAGTTAAAAGACTTTATCCAAATGTTAAATTAGCAATAGGTCCAGCAATAGATAATGGATTCTACTATGATTTTGATGCAGATTTTGCTATTACACCAGATATGCTTGCTGAAATTGAAAAGGAAATGGAAAAAATTATAAAAGAGGATTATGAACTTGAAAGATTTGTGCTTTCAAGGGAAGAGGCAATAAAGTTAATGAAGGAAAAGAATGAAGATTATAAAGTAGAATTAATCGAAGAGCTTCCAGAAGGAGAGGAGATATCCTTCTACAAGCAGGGAGAATTTGTTGACCTATGTGCAGGTCCACACGTGCCATCAACAGGAAGAGTTAAGGCTATAAAGCTTCTTTCAGTAGCAGGAGCATATTGGAGAGGCGATGAAAAGAATAAGATGCTTCAAAGAGTTTATGGTACAGCCTTTACTAAAAAAAGTGAGCTTGATGCATACTTAAATATGCTTGAAGAGGCTAAAAAGAGAGACCATAGAAAGTTAGGTAAAGAATTAGAACTATTTGCAATAATGGAGGAAGGCCCAGGATTCCCATTCTTCTTGCCAAAGGGTATGGTGGTTAGAAATGAACTTGAAAACTTCTGGAGACAAGTACATCAAAAGAATGGATATAAAGAAATAAAGACTCCTATAATATTAAATGAAGCACTATGGCATCGTTCAGGACACTGGGATCACTACAAAGAAAATATGTATTTTACAAAGATAGATGAACAGGATTATGCAGTAAAACCAATGAACTGCCCAGGTGGTATCTTAGTATATAAGAGTCAAATGCATAGCTATAGAGAATTACCACTTAGACTCGGAGAGCTTGGACTTGTACACAGACACGAAATATCAGGTGCACTACATGGACTTATGAGAGTAAGATGCTTTACTCAAGATGATGCTCATATATTTATGCTTCCATCACAAATAAGGGATGAAGTTTTAGGTGTAATCAACTTGATTGACCATATTTACAAGCTATTTGGATTTGAATATCACGTTGAATTATCAACAAGACCAGAGGATTCAATGGGAAGCGATGAGGATTGGGAAAATGCAACAAATGCACTAATTGATGCATTAAATGCAGCAGGACTTGAGTATAAGATAAATGAAGGTGATGGAGCCTTCTATGGACCAAAGATTGACTTCCATCTTAAGGATTGCTTGGGAAGAACATGGCAATGCGGAACTATACAACTTGATTTCCAAATGCCAGAAAGATTTGATTTACACTACATAGGAGAAGATGGAGAAAAGCATAGACCTGTAATGATACACAGAGTTATATTTGGAAGTATTGAGAGATTTATAGGAATATTAATTGAACACTATGCAGGTGCCTTCCCAACTTGGCTTGCACCAGTTCAAGTTAAGATACTTCCTGTAACAGATAGAGCAAATGAATATGCAAAAGAACTTGAGGAAAAGCTAAAGGATAATGGTATAAGAGTTGAAACAGATTTAAGAAATGAAAAGATAGGATATAAGATTAGAGAGGCACAGCTTCAAAAGGTACCATATATGATAATACTTGGTGATAAGGAAGTAGAGGCAGCAAATGTTTCAGTACGTTCAAGAAAAGATGGAGATATGGGTGCTATGGCGGTTGAAGAATTTATTTCAAAGATAAGAGAAGAAATAGATAAAAAAATAAGTACATTATAAAAATCTATTGACATATAATAAATAGTATGTTATATTAATTAAGTGTTAAGTAGAAGCCATCCGCTTCTCACCTTACGCCAAGGGTAGTAAGGTTAGGATTTAGTGGTAAGTTGAATGTCTGCGGATGGAGTATGTCCATCCGCTTTTGTTTTGTAATAAATTAGGAGGTGAATGTTATTAATAAAGAACATTTAATCAATGAAGAAATAAGAGCTAAGGAGCTTAGAGTTGTTACTGCAGATGGAGAACAGCTTGGAATAATGCCAACTAAGCAGGCACTTGAGATAGCTGAAGCAAGACAGCTTGATTTAGTTTTAATAGCTCCAAAGGCAGAACCACCAGTTGCTAAGATAATGGACTATGGAAAGTTCGTGTATGAGCAACAAAAGAAGGAAAAGGAAGCTAAAAAGAAACAAAAACAAATTACAGTAAAGGAAGTAAGAATAACTCCAAACATAGAAGAACACGATTTGAATGTAAAGGCTAAGAATGCTGAAAAGTTCTTAAAGGATGGAGATAAGGTAAAGGTTACTGTAAAGTTTAGAGGAAGAGAAGCTGACTATGCTCACTTTGGTGAAGAAATTTTAAATAGATTTTATGAAAAGATTAGAGAAGTTGGACAAATAGAAAAGCCAGCTAAATTAGAAGGTAAAAACATGACAATGGTTATAGCACCAAAGAAAGGTTGAAAATAAGAGAGGAGGAAACAACTATGCCTAAAATGAAAACTCATAAGGGTGCAGCAAAAAGATATAGAAAAACTGGAAATGGAAAGTTCAAGAGAGCACACGCTTTCAAGAGACATATCCTAACTAAGAAGTCATCTAAGAGAAAGAGACAACTAAGAAAAGGAACTTACGTTGCTAAGACTGAATTCAAGATTGTAAGAAAGTTACTACCATACGTATAAGAGGCAAAGGAGGTTTAAAAAATGGCAAGAGTTAAGAGAGCAGTTCATTCACATAAAAGACGTAGAAAAATATTAAAACTTGCAAAGGGATACTATGGTGCAAAGAGCAAGAATTACAGAATTGCTAAGCAAGCTGTAATGAGAGCACTAAGCACAGCATATGTAGGAAGAAAGTTAAAGAAGAGAGACTTCAGAAAGCTTTGGATAGCAAGAATAAATGCAGCTGCAAGAGCAAATGGACTTTCATACTCAAAGTTCATAAATGGACTAAAGCTTGCTGGAATCAACATCAACAGAAAGATGCTTGCTGAAATAGCTGTTAATGATGAAGCAGCTTTTGCAGAATTAGTAAATATAGCTAAAGAAAAGGTAAATGCATAATATAAAACAATCTAAAAGGCCTGATTTTCAGGTCTTTTAGATTTTGTATAAAATATAATTTTTTTGGTATTATACTTAAGTAGTATAATATTGGAGGTTAATTTAAAATGTTTATAAAAGAGAAGATAGACGGAATAAAGTTTTATAGATTTCAACCTGTTCAGGTATTAGCATTGGGTTTTGCTGCTGTAATTTTATTAGGAGCTATATTGCTTTCTCTACCTATATCATCAAGAGACGGTAACCCTACTAATTTTATAGATGCTCTATTTACATCAACTTCAGCAGTTTGCGTTACAGGATTAGTTACAGTAGATACTGGTACACATTATAGCCTATTTGGACAAATAGTTATTATGCTATTGATCCAGACAGGTGGATTGGGGTTTATGACCTTTGCGACATTAATCGCTTTAATTTTAGGTAAGAAGATATCTCTTCGTGAAAGGCTTATAATGCAGGAGGCATATAATACCTTTAACATACAGGGAGTAGTTAAGCTTGCACTTTATGTTATGGGAATAACATTTTCAATAGAGCTTATAGGAGCATTAATTTTATCAACCCAGTTTATACCTCAATATGGACTTTTAAAGGGATTATATTTTGGGTTATTTCATTCGGTTTCGGCCTTTTGTAATGCAGGGTTTGACCTAATAGGAAATTTCCAAAGTTTAACTCCATATGTTGATAATACAGTTATAAACTTAACAATAATGAGCTTAATTATAATAGGTGGAATAGGTTTTGCGGTTTTAACAGAGGTTATAAACTATAGAAAAACAAGAAGATTATCTTTACACGCTAAAGTTGTTCTGTCTGCAACAGCCTTTTTAATAATAAGTGGGGCTATTGGATTCTTTTTATTAGAATATACTAATCCTAAAACAATAGGAAATTTAAATATGAAAGGTAAAATTTTAGCAAGTTTATTTGCTTCTGTTACTCCAAGAACAGCAGGCTTTAATACAATATCAACTTCGGATATGACAACAGCAGGCAAGTTTTTAACAATAGTACTAATGTTTATAGGTGCATCACCTGGTTCAACAGGTGGAGGTATAAAAACATCTACAGCATTTTTACTTTTTATGACTGTTGTTGCAGTTGTACAGGGTAAAGAGGACACAGAAATTTATCAAAAGAGAATAAATAAAAGCTATGTCTATAGGGCACTTGCAATAGCATTAATAAGCTTTACAATAGTAACATTTGTTACAATGGTATTATCAATAGTACAGCACGGAGATTTTATTGAATATTTATATGAGGCAACATCGGCCTTTGCAACTGTAGGATTAACTTTAGGGCTTACTACAAGGCTAACCTTAATTGGAAAGATTATAATTATAATAACAATGTACATAGGAAGAGTAGGACCGCTTACAATTACAATGGCAATTGCTCATAAACAGCAAACAACAACAAGCTTAATTAGATACCCTGAGGACAAGATATTAATTGGCTAATTGGGAGGTTTATAAAAATGAAATCAAAACAGTTTGTAGTTATAGGACTTGGAAGGTTTGGCTCAAGTATAGCAAAGACGCTTTATTCATTAGGTCACGAGGTATTGGCAATAGATATCGATGAAGAGGTTGTACAGGATATTTCAGATCACGTAACACATGCAGTTCAGGCAGATGCTACAGATGAAGCAACTTTAAAGTCACTTGGAATAAGAAATTTTGATATTGCAGTTATAACAATAGGTTCTGATGTACAATCAAGCGTACTTGTGACGCTTCTTGTAAAGGAACTTGGTGTAAAATATGTAATAGCAAAGGCACAAAATGAACTTCACGCAAAGGTTTTATATAAAATAGGTGCAGATAGGGTTGTATTCCCAGAAAGAGATATGGGAATTAGAGTAGCACATAATTTATGTTCGTCTAACATATTAGACTATATAGAATTATCACCTGATTATAGCATTATGGAAGTTACAGCACTTGAGGAATGGGAAGATAAGACTTTAAAGGAACTAAATTTAAGAACAAGATACGGAATAAATATAATGGCTATAAAGAGAGGAAATGATATTAACATATCTCCAGCTGCAGAAGATACAATAAAAAAGGGAGATATTCTGGTTGTAATTGGTGGAACTGATGATATAAAAAATATAGAGATGCAAAGGATGTAATTTGTATGATTTTGAAAAGGGATAGCAGTCTTGTAAAAAATGCACTTAAGCTAAAGCAGAAAAAGTATAGAGAGTTGGAAAACAAGTTTTTAGCCGAGGGTATTAGGTTTGTTGAGGAGGCTATTTTGGAAGGTTTAGTTGACCATATTTTTTATAGTAGTCAAATATATGAATTAAAAGGTAATGAGAGAGTTCTTGATAATAATATACCAAAGTATGAAGTAGATGAAAAAACTATAAATGAATTAACAAATACAACAACACCTCAAAGTGTAGTTGCTGTAGTTAATAAACCTAATGTAAAATTAAAAAACGATTTGAATTTTGTTGTATTAGTTGACAGGGTGCAGGACCCTGGAAACTTGGGAACAATAATTAGAACCTGCGATGCTGCAAATGTTGATGCAGTCTATATAGTTAAGGGAACGGTAGATGTTTATAATGATAAAACCTTAAGGTCAACAATGGGTTCTATTTTTCATCTACCTATAGTTTATTTTGATTCCTTTAAGGAGGCGGCAGAGGATTTATATATTAGAGGATTTAATATATATGCCTCAACTTTAGATGGAGAAAATGTTTATAAAACTGATTTCAAGGGAAAAACAGCAATAGTTATAGGTAATGAAGCAAATGGTATGTCTAAAGAGGATATAATGCTCTGTAATAAAAAAATAAAGATACCTATGCTTGGTAGGGCAGAATCCTTAAATGCTTCCATTGCAGCAGCTATAATTATATATGAAGTTGTAAGACAAAGATTATAAATACATATTTACACTTAAATAGATGTTGTGTTATAATAAGCAAAAAAAGTAAAGGCTGTGAAGGAGGCAAGTAGGCTAATACCCTGCACAGGGAGGATAAGCCATAGATTGAGAGCTTATCTGCAGAAGGATTAGTTGAAGTTTCCCTCTGGAGCTTTCTGCTTGAAATAATAGTAGGGCAGAACGGTGTAACCGTTATTTTAATGAGTGGGCCATTTTGGCCAATTAGGGTGGTACCGCGAAGATTTCCCTTCGTCCCTTTTTGGGATGGAGGGTTTTTTGTTTGGAAATTTAAATAGAAAGGAGTAGTAAAATGAGGGAAAAGCTACAACAAATAAAGGAAGAAGCACTTTTGAAGCTAAAAGAATGCCAAAATAGTCAAATGTTAGACGAATTAAGAGTTAAATATCTTGGAAAAAAGGGAGAGCTTACAACTATTTTAAGAGGAATGGGGCAGCTATCACCAGAGGAGAGACCAACAGTAGGAAAAATCGCAAATGAAGTAAGAGAAGAGATTGAGGCAGCTATTGAGGAAACATTAAAGCAAATAAAACAAAGGGAAAAGAATTTAAGACTTTCAATGGAAACTATTGACGTAACTATGCCTGGTAGGGCAAATAGAATAGGTGGACTACACCCACTTACTAAGGCATTAGATGAGATAAAGGAAATATTCATTGGGATGGGATTTTCAATTGCAGAAGGTCCTGAGGTTGAACTTGACTATTATAACTTTGAGGCACTAAACATACCAAAGAACCATCCAGCAAGGGATGAACAGGATACCTTCTACATAAACCAAAATGTAGTTTTAAGAACACAGACATCACCAGTTCAAATCAGAGTAATGGAAAATAAAAAGCCTCCAATAAGAATTATTGCACCAGGTAGAGTTTATAGATCGGATACTGCAGATGCAACACATTCACCAATTTTCCATCAAGTAGAGGGACTTGTTGTTGATAAGGGAATTACTATGGCAAGCTTAAAGGGAACATTAGATGCCTTTGCTAAGAGAATGTTTGGAGAAAAGACAAGAACTAAATTTAGACCTCACCATTTCCCATTTACTGAGCCTTCTGCTGAGGTTGATGTATCCTGCTTTGTTTGTGGCGGGACAGGATGTAGAGTATGTAAAGGTTCAGGTTGGATTGAAATATTAGGATGTGGAATGGTTCATCCAGATGTATTAAGAGCAGGCGGAATAGACCCAGAGGTTTATAGTGGTTTTGCCTTTGGACTTGGACTTGAGAGAATTGTAATGATTAAATATGGAATAGATGATATTAGGCTATTCTATGAAAACGATGTAAGATTTCTAAAGCAGTTCTAAGGAGGGATAGTATGAAGGTTCCATTTAATTGGCTACTTGAATATGTAGATTTAGATAAAGATATAAATGAAGTTGCAGAAAAGCTAACTTTAACGGGTTCAAAGGTAGAGGAAGTTATAGAAAAGGGTAAGGAAATAGATAAAGTAGTAACAGGAAAAATAATAAAGACAGAAAAACATCCAAACGCAGATAAATTAACAGTATGTCAAGTAGACGTAAAGGATGAAGTTATACAAATAGTAACAGGTGCTGATAATATTAAAGAGGGAGATATAATTCCTGTTGCACTTCACGGTTCAACACTTCCAGGTGGTGTAAAGATTAAAAAGGGAAAACTTAGAGGTGTTGAATCTAATGGAATGTTATGTTCAGAGGCAGAACTTGGACTTGCAGATGAGGATTCAGTTCACGGTATTATGATATTAGATGAAAACACACCAATTGGTGTAGATATTAAGGAGATACTTGGACTAAATGGTGGAGTAATTGATTTTGAAATAACATCAAATAGGGCAGACTGTTTTTCAGTATATGGAATAGCAAGGGAGACAGCAGCCTCCTTTGGATGTGAACTTAAGAAGTTGGATTTAACTTTTAATGAAAATAGTGAAAATATAGAGGATTTTTTAAAGGTTGAAGTTAAAACTCCTCTATGTAGAAGATATATGGCAAAGATGATAAAGAACATAAAGGTTGGGCCTTCACCTGAATGGATGCAGGCAAAACTACAAGAAGCAGGGGTTAGACCAATAAATAATGTAGTTGATATTACAAACTATGTAATGTTAGAACTTGGACAGCCAATGCACGCCTTTGATTATGAAAATATAGAGGGCAAAAAAATAGTCGTTAAGATGGCAGAGGATGAAAGGTTCACTACGTTAGACGGAGTCGAAAGACAACTTGATAGTTCAATGATAACAATAAATGATGCACAAAAGACGATTGCAATTGCTGGTGTGATGGGAGGACAAAACTCTGAGGTTACAGAGGAGACAAACACAATAATACTTGAGTGTGCAAGCTTTGATGGAGTAACAACAAGACTAACATCAAAGAGATTGGGGCTTAGAACAGAGGCATCATCAAGATTTGAGAAGGATTTAGATCCAAATCTTGTTGAAACTGCACTAAAGAGGGCCTGTCATTTATTTGAAACATTGAAGGTTGGAGAAGTTGTAGGTGGGGTTATCGACTGCTATGAACAAAAATTAGAGCCTCACTATGTCAAGGTTAGCCCAAAATGGGTAAATGATTTCTTAGGAACAGATATAGTAGTTCAAGATATGGTTACTATGCTACAACGTCTTGATATGGAGGTTGAAGTAAAGGATGAGCTTATAATAAAGGTTCCAACCTTTAGACAGGATGTTAAGATAAAAGAGGATGTTGCAGAAGAAATAGCAAGACTTTACGGTTATGATGTAATACCTACACAAAAGATTGTAGGTGAGGCTGTAGAGGCTGAAATGACAAAGGAACAAAAACTAATTGAAGCTGTAAAAAGAACTATGGTTTCATCAGGGTTATATGAGACTTTAACATACTCCTTCTTTAGTCCAAAGGTATTCGATAAGATTAACTTATCTTATGATAGTGAGCTTAGAAATGTAGTAACTATATCAAATCCTTTAGGTGAAGACTTTAGCGTTATGAGAACAACTTTAATTCCATCAATGCTTGAGGTTATGCAAAGAAATATTTTGAGGGATAATAAGGAAGTTGGATTATTTGATATAGGTAAAGTTTATTTAAATGTTGGTAAGGAATTACCTGATGAAAGATATAAGCTTTGTGTAGCAATTGCAGGAGATGTAGATTTCTTTAATCTAAAAGGAATTGTGGAAAACCTAATTAATGTTTTATCAGTAGATAAGGCAGAATTTGAGAGGGAAACTGAAAATAGCATATTCCATCCAGGAAGATGTGCAAAGCTTTTAGTTAGAAAAAGATATGCTGGTGTTTTAGGGGAAGTTCATCCAGATGTTTTAGAAAACTACGATTTAGAAACAAGAGTATATATTGCAGAAATTGATTTAGCAACATTGTTTGAAGCAGCAAAGATGGAAAAGAAATATAAGCCACTACCGAAGTACCCAGCTGTTTTAAGGGATATAGCTCTTTTAGTTAAGGATGAGGTTGAAGTTAAGAAGATTGAAGATATAATGTTAAAGCAGGGCAAGGGAATTATTGAAGAAATAAAGCTTTTCGATGTATATAAGGGTAAACAAATACCAGAAGGATTCAAGAGTGTTGCTTACTCAATTATCTATAGAGCTGAGGACAGAACTTTGACAGATGAGGAAATAAACAAAGTTCACAATGCAATTGTAAAGGAACTTGAGGAAAGGCTTGAGGCAAAACTTAGATAGGATATCCTATCTAAGTTTTTTTTATAGAAAACAAAAAAAGGTATAGTAATGTAAAATAAATTAATGTAAAATATAAGTAATTAAGTCTATCTAAACTTGAAAGGGTGCTTGGTATGGTAAATAAAGTTGTTGTTAAGATAAATGGCGTAGAATATACTTTAATGGGAGAAGACTCAGAGGATTACTTATTTTCCATTGCAAATTTTGTTGATAAAAAGATTAAAGAAATACTCTCAAGCAATCCAAAACACAATACTACATCCTCTGCGGTTTTAACTGCTTTGACGGTTACTGATGAGATGTTTAAGTTAAAGAAGGAAATGGAAAAGTTGAGACAGAGCACTGTTGTTCCGACTGAAAAATTAAGAGAGGCAGAAGAAAGATATAGAGCATTATACGAAGAATTTAAAAGAGTAGTAGATGAAAACAACTCTGCAAAATCCAAACTTGAAGAGGTAGTTTTAAAGGAAAGGGAATACAGTGAAGGTATAAATAGGTTAAAGGCAGATTATGAAGAGAAAATAAAGGAGTATGAGGCACTTTTAAAGGAAAATGCATACCTAAGAGAAAGAAACGAAGAAGCAGAAAGAGAGCTAAAGGAAACTAAAGAGATGTTAAGTAGTGTTAAGGAGCAGTTACTTGAAAGTCAGATTGAACTTGTAAGGGTAAAAAAGGATTTAAAGGATTTTAAAGAACTTCAAAGTAAAAAGAGGAGTGTATAGGGGCGTGTAGCCCTTTTTTGGTACATAAAATTTAAAATTTATGAATATATATAATACATAGCAAGTATTTTGGTATATTTATGAATTTAGTACAGTCTAAAATTATAAAGTCTCGTTATAATAAAAGTCATTTAATTATAGATAAAAAAATACCCTTTGAAGGCGGAGTAAAAATAAAAAATTTAATTTCACATAATGAAACAGTTAAAGTAAAAAGTGTAAAAAGAAATACTAAGTATTTTGATATTGAGCTATTTATTGAGTGTATTTTAACACTTGAGGTATTAAGCGATAATATACTTGAAAAATATACACTAACATATAATTTTGAAAATAATGTAAAGGTATTTAAGGAATATTTCGAACCAAGTGTAGCATTTTTAGATTTTATTGAGCTTGATTATGTTATTAAGTTAAAAAAAGTTAATTTTAAATATGATATAAATATAGACTATGATACTTTATCTATTTTAGGTGAATGTTTTATTGTTATTAATCTTTTGGTGGAGAGGTGCCTTATGCTAAAGGAAATAAATGAAATGCAGGCATATTTACAGGTTGCTGCTGGGCTTGATGATATGGACATAAAGGATGTTATAGGTAATTTAGACAATATAGTAAAAACATTATCTAATAGACTAAATGAAATAGAAGAAGAAAATCATTTTTTAAAAAGAGAAATAGAGAGACATAAGGCTGAAATTGGTGTGTTGAATTCTGAATTGCAAAATGAAAAGATAAAGAATATGAATTTGTCTTTAGAGTGTACAAGGCTTACTGAAAGGATAAAGGACTTAGAGGAAAAATTGGACAAGGAAAGAAAAAAGTGTTCATTATTAGAGATAGAGAATGCAAGGGCACTTGATGAAATAAAAAGGCTAAAAAAAGAAAGAACTGAAATAACGAGCGAGCTTCAAAGGGAGAAGATAGGTTTAGGGAAAAAAATAGTTGAGTTTTTAAAAAAATAGGGCAAAGGCCCTATTTTTTTGTGTCAATTCAAAACAATTTTGAATATTATATAATAAACCATGCTTTGGAGGATGGAATATTGGTACGTAAAGAACCAAATCAAGTTCAATATGAGTTTAACACAGGATGGCAAAAGGTAATTAAATCTCAAAGCGAAAGCATATTTGATGATATTAATAGTAAGCTAAAAAAGATTGATATAGAGATGGAGGAGCTAAAAAAACAGGTAGATACATTAAAGAAAATGAATTTAGAGAATTTAAAAAGAGAATATAATGAAAAGGATGAAATCATAGGTGATTTAAAAAATAATATAAATGATCTAAGTGTGGCTGTTGATGATTTTAAAAAGAACATAGAGGATTTATTGAACGAGGTAAATAATCGTGTAGATGAACAGAGAAGGCTTTTTGATTCACAAACACTTATGCTAAACGAAACAATAAAGCTTATACTCGATAAAATAAATGAATTAGATAAAAAAAGTTCAGGTTTCTTTAGGTTTTTTGGAAGATAAAATCACACAAAATATATAACTTGCATAGTATAAATTAGAATTTGAATTTATGGAATAATTTAGGGAGGTAAATATAATGGAGGACCTCTTAAGGAATGGAACACCACAACAGCTCGATATTTATGTAAAGAGGATATTGGCAAAGTATGCAAATGAAGAACAGATATTATTTGCAGAAGAGATTGCAGGTACCCCACCAGCTCCAAATGATAAAAAAGTTCCACTTCACTTCTGTATTGACAAAAAGCTTGTTGGAGAAGATGCATATGGAATAAAATGCATTAATGAAGTTAAAATAACTGATTGGACTGCGACACAGGAGATTATTTGTAACCACAAGGCAAGACTTACAATAACATTTAAAGTAGTACTCTGGGTAAAATATGAAGACAACAGCTTCGGTATAGTAGTTCTTCCTGACGATGTATATAAGCCATATCCAAATGCATCATTTATTTCAGCAATGAATGTACCACAGACTATAGGTTATGGTGAAACATTAGAAATAATAGGAATTGGAACAAATCCAAAATTTAAGTGGGTAAAGGATGTACCATTAACTGAATTTGATGCACCTATTCCTCCTGAGTGCTTTGATGATCCAACTATACAATCACATCTGTTAATTAAAGCAGTAAAACCTGAATACGATATTTTAAACGACTGCCCATATACAACTCACGCTGTAGGTCATTCTTCAACTGGTGAGACTTGGGAACTAAATGGTATTCATGCACCACAGGGAGCAACAGAAGTTTTACTCAGCATATTTGTAGATGTTCTTGATAAATTAGGAGTAGACCAAGACATTCTAATAGAAGGAATACCTCTTGATTGCTAAAAGGGCTGCTTATGCAGCCTTTTTATAATGCAAATAATAATTATATTAGTATAAAAATAAGCCTTCCTATTTATTAGAATTGTAAAATAGGATAAATAGTGTATAATTAAGTTGTTACAATTGTTAAGGGAGAGATATTTATGTTGGAACTTTTGGCACCAGCGGGTGATATGGAGAGTTTAAAGGCAGCTGTTTTAAATGGAGCAGATGCTGTTTATTTAGGTGGAAAGGAATTTTCTGCAAGACAGAGTGCAGCAAATTTTGATAGAGTAGAACTTATTGAGGCAGTTAGATTTTGCCACGCATATAATGTTAAGGTCTATGTTACTATAAATACTCTTTTAAAAAACACAGAATTAAAGGGAGCCCTCGATTATGCGTCCTTTTTATATTCAATTGGTGTTGATGCAGTTATTGTACAGGATTTGGGTTTTTTACATCTTTTAAGAAGGTATCTTCCTAATTTTGAAGTTCACGCAAGTACTCAAATGACTGCTCATAATTTAGATTCAGTTGAGATGCTCTATGATTTAGGGGTGAAGAGGGTTGTACTATCAAGGGAGCTATCACTTGACGAAATTAAATATATATCTAAAAACACAAGGGCAGAGCTTGAAATGTTTGTACACGGAGCACTTTGTATAAGTTTTTCAGGACAGTGCCTTATGAGCAGTATAATAGGAGGACGAAGTGGTAATCGTGGAAGATGTGCACAGCCTTGTAGATTAGAGTATAGCCTTAACAACAAAAGGGCATACCACTTAAGTCCCAAAGATTTATCAACCTTAGAATTTATAGATAAAATAAAGGAGCTTGGTGTGTATTCTTTAAAAATAGAAGGAAGAATGAAGAGACCAGAATACGTTGCAACAGTAGTTTCAGCCTATAGAGCGGCTATTGATGGAAAACTTGAAAAATCCCATATAAAGGATGTAACACAGATATTTAATAGGGGAGGATTTACCTCTGCCTTTATGTTTAAAAGGCAAGGCAGTGAAATGATGAGTTATAAAAAGCCAAGAAACTGGGGTACATATCTTGGAAGGGTTACTAATGTTAGGGGCGATTTTGCAAGAGTAAAGCTTGATGCCCCACTGAATGATGGTGATGGTGTTGAAGTTTTTGATAGAGGTGTTGGTGTTGTTGTTGCAAATATGAAAAAGGATGGTAAGGTTGTTAAAAGTGCATCACAGGGACAAGAGGTTGAGTTTTATTTAAAGGGAGCAAAGAGGGGAGATATACTCTATAAAACATCCGATGCAGAGCTTATAGATAGAGCTAAGGAGAGCTTTTCAAGGAAGGATGTTGAGAGAGTGCCTATTGATGCTTATATAAAGGTAAAGAAGAATGAAGATATTGTTTTAAGAATTAGGGATATATATGGAGATGAGGTTGAAGTTAAATCAGAACCACCAGAGGTTGCGATCAATAAACCGATTACTTTAGAAAAATTAAAGGACAGCTTATCAAAGACTAAGGATACACCCTATTTATTAACAAATTTAACTGCAGATTTAGATGAAGATGTAATAATTCCTGTTTCAAGGATTAATTCTATAAGAAGAGAAGGGATTGAAAAGCTCTTAGACAAAAAACAAAATAAAAGGGAAGAAATAAAAATACATTTTAATTTAGAAAAGAAAATTAAGAAGGATAAAATGAATTTAATATTAATAACAGGAAGACAGGATATTGTTGAGGGTGTTTATGATTATTTTGATGAAGTTTACTTTGGAGGAGACAATCTTAGAATAAATAATGGAGATATTGAATCATTAATTAATAAAGGTATTAATGTTAATTTATGGATACCAGAAATTGTATTAGAGGAAGAAAAGAAAATTAAAGAGGAAATACTAAGCTTAAAGGATAACGGTGTGAAATCAGCTCTTTGTGGTAATTTAGGTATGTATAAGTATTTAATAGAAAAAGGGTTTGATGTAAAGCTTGATAAGGGTTTTAATATTTTTAATTCGGTTTCAACTGAGGTACTTAATAATGCAGGAAGTCTTATATCATATGAATTAAACCTAAAGGAAATAAAGGATTTAGTAGAATGTACAAATGCAGATACAATGCTCTTTATATATGGTAGAATAAAAATGATGGTATCAAGACAGTGCTTCATTGGAAGCTCAAAAGATGAAGGAAGAGAGGAATGTGGGTTAGTATGTCAAAATAAAATACATTATCTAAAGGATAGAATGAATGAGGAGTTTTTAATTGTGCCAGATAGATACTGTAGAAATCATATTTATAATTCAAAGATTTTGTGTATGTTGGAGGATATAAGGGAAATATATAAAACTGGTGCAAAATATTTAGTTGTACATTTTTTAGATGAAAAGGTTGACGAGGCAAGGAAGATATCAAGGGCCTTTAGAGAGGCTGTAGATATGCTAAATAACAATGAATTTATTCAGACAGAAAACATAAAAGAAGTTTTGGATATGCTAAAGGGGAAAATAACTAAAGGACATTATTATAGAGGTGTTTTATAAGGAAGGATGGGTAATTATGAACGAAAAGACTTTAAGGATACTTGAGTATAATAAAATAATTGATATGCTTCAGATGAGAGCCACAACTGAAATTGCAAAAAAAATGATAAGAGAATTAAAGCCCTCAAGCAATATTCACGAAGTTAGAGAAAGACTTGAGGAAACAAGGGAAGGTTTTGAGGTTGTTTTAAAATGGGGTAGTTTACCTATTAGTGTTACCTATGATTTGCAGGATACTTTAAAGAGGGCAAAGATGGGATATACTCTTCAACCTATAGAGCTTTTGAGGGTAAATGCACTATTAAGATGTACAAGACAACTTAAGGAGTTTATGAAGGATGGTAACAAGCAGGAAATATGCCCTATTATATATGAAATAATCGATTCATTGGCTACAATAAAGGGACTTGAAAATGAGATTGAAACAAAGATAATAAGCGAATCAGAAATATCAGATAGAGCAAGTGAAAAGCTATATAGCATAAGAAGAGCAATAAGGGACAAAAATGCAAAGGTTAAAGAAAAACTTCAGTCAATGCTCCAAAGCTATTCTAAATATCTTCAGGATCCAATTATAACATTAAGGGGAGATAGATATGTTCTTCCTGTAAAGGCTGAATTTAAAGGAAACGTTCCAGGCCTTGTACACGACCAATCTGCAAGCGGTTCAACTCTTTTTATTGAACCTATGGCTGTAGTTGAACTTAATAATGAAATTAAGGAGCTTATGCTTAAGGAAAAGCAAGAGATTGAAAGAATTCTTTATGAACTAAGTGTAAAGGTTGCAGATAATGCAGATATGTTAGAACATAATAATCTAAACATAGGATACATCGATTTTATATTAGCAAAGGGAAGATTTGGACTTGATTTAGATGCATCAATTCCTGAGATTAACCAAAGAGGGCTTATTAATTTAAAAAGGGCAAGACATCCTTTAATAGATAAGGAAGTAGTAGTACCAATTGATGTTAAGTTAGGTGATACGTATAAGGCACTTGTTATAACAGGCCCTAATACAGGAGGAAAGACTGTTACTTTAAAGACTACAGGACTTTTAACACTAATGGCAATGACAGGACTTGCAATACCAGCCTCCTCTGGTTCGCAGGTATCTGTGTTTAATAAGGTGTTTGCAGATATTGGAGATGAGCAAAGTATAGAACAGAGCCTATCAACCTTTTCCTCTCATATGACAAATATAGTAAACATATTAAAGGAAGTAGATGAAACATCACTAATTCTTGTGGATGAGCTTGGAGCTGGAACAGACCCAACAGAGGGAGCAGCCCTTGCGATGTCAATACTTGAGTATATATTTGAAAAGGGTGCAAAGATAGTTGCAACCACCCATTATAGCGAACTTAAGGTTTTTGCTATGGAGAAGGAAGGTTTTGAAAATGCAAGTGTAGAATTTGATGTTGAAACCTTAAGACCAACCTACAGGCTTTTAATTGGAATTCCAGGAAAGTCTAATGCCTTTGAAATATCAAAAAGGCTTGGGTTGAGTAATGAAATTATTGAAAATGCGAAGTTAAAGATTTCAAAGGATGCAGCAAGATTTGAGGATGTAATACAGGCACTTCAAAATAAAACTATACAACTTGAAAAAGAATATGAGGAGATTGAAGCAATTAAAAGGGAATCTCTTGAAATAAAGAGGCAGCTTTCTGAAAAGAAGTTTAAACTTGATAGTCAGAGAGAAAATATTATAAAAAAGGCACAGGATGAGGCAAGAAGAATACTGCAGCAGGCAAAATATGAGGCAGATTCAATAGTAAAGGAACTTGTTGAACTTAAGAAAAACAGTGAAGCAGTCTCTTTAAAGCAGGCAGAAGAGGCAAGAAGAAAGCTTAAGGAAAATATTGATGAATTAAATAAGAAGTCCATTGAAAAGAAGGAGGAAGAATTTGAAGCATTAGAGGATGTTAACGTGGGAGATGAGGTATTTGTAACAACAGTTTCACAAAAGGGAGTTGTTCTATCAAAGCCAGATTCAAAGGGAGAGGTTCAGGTACAAATAGGTATTATAAAGATGAATGTTCCTTTGAATAAACTAAAGAGGGTAGAACAGGAAAAAAAAGAAGTTAAAAAATCGGGAATTGCTAATATAATAAAGCAAAAGGCACAAAATATATCAACGGAGATTGATTTAAGAGGACAGACTGTAGATGAGGCACTATACAATTTAGACAAATATTTAGATGATGCATATCTTGCAGGACTTAATTTAGTAAGAATTATACACGGTAAAGGAACTGGAGCCTTAAGAGAGGGAATAAAGCAGGCATTAAGAAAGCATCACTATGTAAAATCAATGCGTTCGGGAGATATTAGTGAAGGTGGAAGTGGAGTAACAATTGTTGAATTAAAATAGAAAAGGAGGGCTGTCTAAGTATCTATATATAGACAGCCCTTTATATATTTCATAAGTATGTTTTTAAATTTATATTAAAATACATTAAGAAAAATTTATATTAAGTTTTTGATTAAATTATTGAAAAATGTCGAAATATAATATAAATTGTAATATATCTAAGGAGTGATTTTATGATTTTAGTAAGTGCGTGTTTATTAGGTGTATGCTGTAAATACAGTGGGGGTGATAATAAAAATCAAAAAGTAGTTGATTTAATTAAAAAATATAATTTAATACCTGTTTGCCCAGAACAATTAGGAGGACTTAGCACTCCAAGGAAACCAGCAGAAATACAAGCAGAGGATGCAAAAAAGGTTTTGGATGGAATAGGGAAAGTAGTCAATGTTTGTGGGGAAGATGTAACACAAAACTTTGTAAAGGGTGCCTATGAAACTTTAAAATTAGCAAACCTCTATGATGTGAAAATTGCAATATTTAAATCAAAAAGTCCATCTTGTGGGTGTGGATTTATATATGATGGAAGTTTTAGTGGTAAATTGAAAAGCGGAAATGGAGTAACAACAGAGCTTTTAATTCAAAATGGAATAAAGGTTTATACCGAAGATGATATAGATTATAAAACAATAGAGAAAATTATGAAAATTGATTATTAAAAATTTTTTAAGAAAACTGTGTTGAAATAAATCATTCTTTTTAGTAAAATAATAAAGTCGAAAAAAGTAAAAAAATATCGAATTACACAGGAAGGAAGGGTAGAATGCAAGCTTTAAAGGAACAAAATTATCAAGTACAGCAGAAAAAGAGTTTAGGACTTATTGAAGCAATAGCAGTAGTAATTGGTGTTGTAATAGGTTCAGGTATTTTCTTTAAACCAGCAAAGGTTTTTACTGATGCAGGAGCACCTGGACTTGGAATTCTTGCTTGGGTAGTAGGTGGAATTATTACAATGGCAGCAGGACTTACTGTTGCGGAAATAGCAGCAGCAATTCCAAAAACAGGCGGATTATTTGCATATCTTAAGGAATTGTATGGAGAAAAATGGGCCTTCCTATTAGGATGGGTACAGACATTAGTATACATACCAGGTTCAATGGCTGCACTTGGTATAGTATTTGCAACACAGGCAACTGCCTTTGTTACTTTAACAGATTTTCAACAAAAACTATTAGCAGTTGGAGTTATAGGATTTTTAATGATAGTAAATATGCTTTCAACTAAGTTTGGTGGAAAGCTTCAATCAGTAGCGACAGTAGCAAAACTACTACCAATATTTGTTTTAGTAATATTTGGTTTACTTAAAGGCCAAGCTCATAACTTTACTCCAATAGTGTCAAATGCAAGTACAACTGCTGGATTTGGAGCTGCAATACTTGGAACACTTTGGGCATATGATGGCTGGATAAATGTAGGAAATATTGCAGGAGAAATAGAAAATCCGGGCAAGAACCTACCAAGAGCTATAATAGGTGGATTACTACTTGTTATGGTTGCATATATCACATTAAATGTTGCTTTAATAAATGTACTTCCAGTTGAAGAAATAATGGCTTCTAAAAAGGCAGCATCAGATGTTGCTAAGGTTCTATTTGGTGAAGGAGGAGCAGCATTTATATCAGCTGGAATATTGATATCTATATTTGGTGCTTTAAATGGATATATATTAACTGGTACAAGAGTTCCTTATGCGATGGCAAAGGAAAGACTTCTTCCTTATCACGAAGTTTTATCAAAGGAAAATGAAAAGTATGGAACTCCTGTTAATGCTATGGTTTTAACATTTGTTATGACTACAATATATGTTGCAACAGGTTCCTTTGATATATTAACAGAACTTGTTGTGTTTGTACTTTGGATATTCTTTACTATGGCTGTTGCAGGTGTATTTATTTTAAGAAAGAATTTCCCACATCTACACAGACCATATGAAGTACCATTATTCCCAATAATACCACTTATAGGTATTGCGGGTGGTGTGTTTATACTAATAAATACACTTCTTACAAACACAACATATGCACTTTATGGTGTGGTTGTAACATTAGTTGGACTTCCAGTTTACAAATATCTTAGAAAGAACTAATTAAGCTTAAAAGACTGCCATTTAGGAAAAACCTGAGGCAGTCTTTATTTTTTTATGGTATAATTATGCTAAATGGAAGGGGAGGTGTTATATTGCTTTCTGGAAAAAAAGTTTTTTTAAGGGCAGTTGAGCTTGAGGATTCAAGAATAATTTCAGCTTGGCTTAATGATAGGGACACTAATATAAATTTAGATATAATTTACCCATTATCAAGACGTTATGCAGATTCTTATGTTTTATCTTCTGAGGAAGAGGCAAGTAAAAGAATTTTTGTTATTGATAATCAGGATAGAAAACCGATAGGGCTTTTTATAATAGATAAAATAAAATGGGAATATAGAAACTGTGAGATTGGCATAGTAATCTATGATAAAAATCAAAGGGGAAAGGGATTGGGTGAAGATGCCTTAAGGACAGGACTTGATTTTATATTTAATGAGATGAATATGAATCTTGTGTATCTTCACGTATTAAGTGATAATAAAGCAGCTTTAAATTTATACAGAAAACTTGGTTTTGAATTTGAGGGTGAGCTTAGAGATAGAATATATAAGAATGGAAAATATCATAATCTTATAGTTATGAGTAAAAAAAGAGAGGAGGATATAATATGAAAATAGGTTTTATAAGTGATATCCACGGTTATCCACAAAGATTTAAAAGTGCAATGGAACTTTTAAAGGATGCAGATGTTGTACTATGTGCAGGTGATGTTTTATATCACGGGCCAAGAAATCCAATTTTAGAAGGGTATAATCCACAAGGATTAATAGAGGAGTTTAAAAATAACCAAAAAGAACTTATTATTGCAAGAGGAAATTGTGATGCAGAAGTAGATTTAATGGTTTTAGAGTATCCTGTTTTTACTCCAGTTGTATTTTATGAAAAGGATGGAGTAAGATTTATGGTAAATCACGGCCACGAATATAACGATGATGAGATAAAAATGATGATTGATAGATTTAAAATTGATGTTATGGTCTTAGGACATACGCATATAAGAAGATTTGAAAAGTATAAAGACTCTGTAATTATAAATCCTGGAAGTATATCTGTACCAAAGGGAGATGGTATTCCTTCGTTTGCATATTATGAGGATGGATACATAGTATTTGTTAATTTAAATAATGGTGAAATAATTGAAAAAAATAAAATATGAATGGGGGAGGAGTTATGGATTATAAAGAAGTATTAAAAAGGGCAAAGGAAAATCTAAATGGCAGCTGTAGAGTTTGTAGTGTTTGTAATGGTAGGGCCTGTGCTGGAGAAGTTCCTGGAATGGGTGGTACAGGTACAGGCAGTGCATTTTTAGCAAACTATGAGGCACTTGATAGAGTTAAAGTTAATATGAGGGTAATTCATAGTGCTAAGGATCCAGATACATCTATAGAACTATTTGGTAAGAAATTAAGAATTCCAGTTATGGCAGCACCGGTATCAGGTACAACTCTTAATATGGGAGGTAAATTTACAGAAAGAGAGTATATTTCCTGGGTAATAAAGGGATGTTTAAGTGGAGGAATTTATCCTATAGTTGGAGATACTGCCGTAGATGCCTTTTTACCAACAAATTTAGAGGAGCTCAAAAAGGTTGGAGGCCAAGGAATTGCAATAATAAAGCCTTGGGAGAACAAAAACATAATTTCAAAGATAAAAATGGCAGAAGATGCTGGTGTATTTGCAGTTGGAGTTGATATAGATGCAGCAGGTCTTATAACCTTAGCACTTTATGGGAAACCTGTAGGTCCTAAAACGGTTGAAGAGATTAGAGAGTTGGTTCAATCAACTAAATTACCATTTATATTAAAGGGAGTTATGACTGTTGAGGATGCAATGTTTGCTGTTGAAACTGGGGCAAGTGCTATTGTTGTATCAAATCACGGTGGAAGGGTATTAGACCATACTCCGGGAGTTGCAGAGGTATTGCCAGAGATTGCAAAGGTTGTAAAGGGCAAGATTACAATACTTGCAGATGGTGGAGTTAGGACAGGTGTTGATGTTCTAAAAATGTTAGCACTTGGTGCAGATGCTGTTTTGATTGGAAGGCCATTTGTAACTGCATCCTTTGGTGGAGGAGAAGAAGGAGTTAGGGCATATATAGACAAAATAGCAGGAGAATTGAAGTCTGCAATGATTTTAACAGGATGTAACAGCATTAGGGATATAGATGAGAGAGTTATAAGATATTAAGGAATATGGAATAAAGAATAATATAATTAATAAATATAGTGATAATTGGTATACAAAAAGCCCAATGAAGGTATTTGATAAGTCTTAGCTTTTTGATTTTGTAAAAGTCCTTAATTTTGTACAGGTGTGCCAAGTTAGTGACCTTTACGGATGAGGGCATAGCAAGGGTAGGACTTTTTAAACAAAAGCTTAGATTAGTGAAATGAACGAATGATAACAAAACCTTCAAAGGGCTTTTTTTATTATAGCCAAATTAGGTTTGGTTATGATTAGAAGGTATAGTTTTCTACTTCTTATTTGGTTTGATAAGAGATAATTATAATTGCTTTTAGAGGAGCACAACTTTTGTTTTAATCTAATTTTAATTGATTGATAAAAAATTTTTTTGCTTAAAGTGTGTCAAATAAACTTGGATAGATTTAATGTATTTCTGTACTTTTATAACCTAAAATAAAGTAAATAGGAGTTAAGTAATAATTATTATTGTCAGAAACTTAACAATATTATCTATTTTTTATCAATATAACAGATGGATTTGTGTAATATAACAGCTTGCAAAAAGCGATAAAAATAATTGAAAAATAAGCAAAAAAAGATATTGATACAGATAACAAAAAGGTATATAATAGACTTAAGAAAGATGTTCTACATAAGGAGGTAATGACTATGAGATTTAATGAATGGCAAGGTTTTGTTGAGGGTCGTTGGACTGAAGAGATAGATGTAAGAGATTTTATACAAAAGAACTATACACCATATGAAGGAGATGCATCATTTTTAGCACCTACTTCAGAAAAGACTACAAAGCTTTGGGAAGAAGCAAAGAAGCTTATAATAGAAGAAATAAAAAAGGGTGTAATAGATGTAGATACTGAAACTGTTTCAGAAGTAAATGCATATAAGCCTGGATATTTAGATAAAGAAAATGAAGTGATTGTTGGTTTTCAAACAGATGCTCCACTTAAGAGAATAGTTAATCCTTGGGGCGGAATAAGAATGGCTGTTCAAGCTGCAGAAGCTTATGGATATAAAGTTAACCAAGAAATAGTAGATATATTTACAAAATATAGAAAGACACACAATCAAGGTGTATTTGACGCCTACACAGATGAAATGAAGCTTGCAAGAAAATCAGGTGTTATAACAGGTCTTCCAGATGCATATGGTAGAGGAAGAATAATAGGTGACTACAGAAGACTTGCATTATATGGGGCAGACTATTTAATAGAAAAGAAACAACAAGATAAGAAAAAGCTTGTTGGGGCAATGACTGAAGAAGTAATTAGACTAAGAGAAGAGATAACTGAACAAATTAAGGCACTTGAAGAATTAAAGAAGATGGCTGCTTCATATGGTTATGATGTTTCAAAACCAGCAAAGGATGCAAAGGAAGCAGTTCAATGGGTTTACTTTGCATACCTTGCAGCAATAAAACAACAAAATGGTGCTGCAATGTCCCTTGGAAGAGTAAGTACATTCCTTGATATATATATAGAAAGAGACTTAAGAAATGGCGTTATAACTGAAGTTGAAGCACAAGAACTTATAGACCAATTTGTTATGAAGCTAAGAATGGCAAGACACCTAAGAACACCTGAATATAATGAACTATTTGCTGGAGATCCAACTTGGATAACAGAAGCTATTGGTGGTATGGGTGTAGATGGAAGAACACTTGTAACAAAGAACAGCTTCAGATTCCTACACACACTTGTAAATCTTGGTCCTGCACCAGAACCAAATATGACAGTGCTTTGGTCAACTAAACTTCCAGAAAACTTTAAGAAGTTCTGTGCAGAAATGTCAATAAAGACAGACTCAATACAATATGAAAATGACGATGTTATGAGACCAATATTTGGTGATGACTATGCTATTGCTTGCTGCGTATCTGCTATGAAGGTTGGAAAGCAAATGCAATTCTTTGGAGCAAGAGCAAACCTTGCTAAGGCACTACTTTACTCAATAAATGGTGGTGTTGATGAAAAGCTTGGAATGCAAATAGGACCAAAGACAGATATTCCACAAGGTGAATACTTAGATTATGATGACGTAATGAGAAGATTTGATGAGACTATGGAATGGCTGGCAGGCCTTTACGTAAATACTATGAATGTAATACACTATATGCATGATAAGTATGCTTATGAATCACTACAAATGGCACTGCACGATACAGAAGTTGAAAGACTTATGGCCTTTGGTATAGCTGGTCTATCAGTTGCAGCAGACTCATTAAGTGCTATAAAATATGCAAAGGTTAAGCCAATAAGAGTAGATGGAATAGCAGTAGATTTTGAAGTTGAAGGTGAATATCCAAAATACGGAAATGATGATGATAGAGTAGACCAAATAGCAGTTGAGCTTGCAGAAAGATTTATAGAAAAGCTAAAGAAACATGCAACATACAGAAATGCAATACACACACTTTCAGTATTAACAATAACATCAAATGTTGTATATGGTAAGAAGACTGGTTCAACACCAGATGGAAGAAAGAAGGGTGAACCATTTGCTCCAGGTGCAAATCCAATGCACGGAAGAGATATCCAAGGTGCACTTGCATCACTTAACTCAGTTGCAAAGATACCATACACAAGCTGTATGGATGGGGTATCAAATACATTCTCAATACTTCCAGATGCACTTGGAAAGGATATGGAGGAGAGAGTAAATAATCTTGTTGCAATAATGGATGGATACTTTGCACAAAATGCACACCACCTAAATGTTAACGTGTTAAATAGAGAAACACTTATGGATGCTATGGAACATCCAGAAAAGTATCCAACACTTACAATAAGAGTTTCAGGATATGCAGTAAACTTTACAAGACTAACAAAGGAACAACAACTTGATGTTATAAAGAGAACATTCCATGAAAGAATATAAAGGGGAGTAGGAAATGTTAAAGGCAAGAGTTCATTCCATTGAAACAATGGGACTTGTTGATGGACCTGGAATAAGAGTTGTAGTTTTTATGCAGGGATGCAAACTAAGATGTGCCTATTGCCACAACCCTGATACTTGGGATAGAAATGGTGGATTTGAAATAACAGTTGATGAGCTTTTGCAGAAGGTCAAGAGGTATAAAATATATTTTAATCATTCGGGCGGCGGTGTTACACTTTCAGGCGGAGACCCCCTCCTCCAGCCTGAATTTGTAATAGAATTTTTTAGAAGATGTAAAGAGGAAGGAATACACACAACTCTTGATACATCAGGATATGGAATTGGTATGTATGATGAAATATTAAGATATACAGATTTAGTGCTTCTTGATATAAAGCATATTGAAGATGTTGAACATAAAAAGCTTACAGGTTATGATAGGCATGGGTTTTTAGAATTTTTAGATGCGGTTAAAAGAAACAACACAAAGCTTTGGATAAGACACGTTGTTGTTCCAGGTATAACGGATAAAGAAGAACATATAATGGCTCTTGCTGATTATATTAACACCATCCCAAATGTTGAAAAGGTAGAGCTTCTGCCATATCATGTGCACGGAGTAAATAAATATGCTGAGCTGGGTATGAAGTATAGGCTTGAAGGTGTAGAGCCTCTATCTAAGGAGAGATTAGAGGAGCTGAAAAGTATAATGAATACTAAATTAAAGGATGTCCAAATAAAATAGGATATCCTTTTTAATTTAGGGACAGTTACTTATTTTTAGAACTTATTGATTTTTGTTCTTTGCTAATTGTTGATGTGGGGGTTCGATTAGGATGCCTGTCCTTTCTTTTTTTAAGAATACTATAGAAAGATAGGGTGGAATTGGAGAGAATCTCTTAAAAAAACTGCACAATTAAATAGGGACGGTTACTTATTTTTTAATATACTCAAACGATAAGGGGTAAGAGACAACGTTAAAAAATTAATATTATATAGACTTGACTGTTTTTATCAATTATTGATTTAAAGGCACATAGTATATTTTAATTCTATTTAGTATAGTGATATCATAATATTCTTTGTCTTTACCAAATTTATAATTGATGTAAATTTGTTTGAGTTACATATTGTAAAAAATAAGTAACCGTCCCTAATTTTAATGTTTTACTGTACAATAAGTAAAATATAATTTAATATATATAAAAAATGCAGGAGTGATTTTATGGAAAGATATATTATTATTATCTTTAAATTATTGCTGTCCTTTATATTAGGAGGAACTGTTGGTTATGAAAGAGAATTTAAAAATAGACCAGCAGGACTTCGTACACATGTTTTAGTATGTCTTGGTGCTACTTTAGTACAGATAATTTCAATTGACTATTATAAATTAAATTCTATAGTTAATTATGATCCTATGAGGCTTGGAGCCCAAGTCATAAGTGGTATAGGTTTTTTAGGTGCAGGTACTATTTTAAAGGAGGGTGTAAACGTAAAGGGCTTAACTACTGCAGCAAGTATATGGGCTGTTGCTTGTATTGGTCTTGCTGTTGGTTCTGGTCTTTATTTTGAAGGTATAGTTACAACATTATTTATTTATTTTTGCTTAAGGTGGTTTAAGGGGATTGAGAAAAGAATCATTCAAGGTAAAAGATATATTGTTTTTAGTATGATTTTAAAGGATGAACCTGGTGTTATAGGAGAAATAGCAAGTATACTTGGCAAAAAGAAAATTAATATAACTAATATAGAGCTTCAAAAAATAGATGATTATTATGTTGAGGTGGAAATTTCAACAAACCTTATGTATATGCAAAATGCAGGTGAAATAATGGGTTTATTAGAAAGTGTTAAGGGTATTGAGACAATTAAGATGAAGGAGGAATAAACAAAATATTTTAAATATAAAAAATATTTGATAAAATAAGAATAGGTAAATTTATAGGGGGTGAATAACAATGATAAAAAATTTTGATGAATTGATTGAAATTGTAAAGCAACAGCCTAAGATGAAGCTTGCAGTTGCAGCAGCAGAAGATGAAGAGGTACTTTTAGCGGTGGATGAAGCTGCAAAACTTGGATTAATTGATGCAATTCTTGTAGGTAACAGGGATAAGATATTAAAAATAGCAAATGAACTTAAAATTAATATTGACTCATACGAAGTTATACATACAGATAGTTTAACAGATGCAGCAAGGATTGCTGTATCACTTGTGGCAGATAATATTGCTGATTTTTTAATGAAGGGTTTAATTGGCACAGCAGACCTTCTAAAGGCAGTATTAGATAAGGAGAAGGGGCTAAGAGGTAGTGGGCTTTTAAGTCACGTTATGGTATATAACGTTCCAACATATCATAAACTTCTTTTTTTAACTGATGGTGGTATGGTTACATATCCAGACCTTTATCAAAAGGTTCAAATAGTAAATAATGCTGTTAAGGTAGCAAAGGCATTTGGAATAAATCCAATTCATGTTGCTCCTCTTTGTGCTGTAGAAGTTGTAAACCCTGATATGCAGGCTACACTTGATGCAGCTGCCTTATTTAAAATGAATCAAAGAGGACAAATAAAAGATTGTGTTATTGATGGGCCATTGGCACTTGATAATGCAATATCAATAGAGGCAGCAAAACATAAGGGTATTGTAAGTCCTGTTGCAGGTCAGGCAGATATACTACTTGTTCCTAATATTGAGGCAGGAAACATATTAGGAAAGTCATTAACTTATTTTGCAAAGGCAAAATCTGCAGGGGTTATTATGGGGGCAAAATGTCCAATAGTTTTAGTTTCAAGAGCAGATACACACGAAGCAAAACTAAACTCCATAGCACTTGGAAGTTTGGTTGCTAATAATAAATAACCTATATGGGGGGATGAGGATGAAAAAAATAATGTCAGGCAATGAGGCGATTGCCAGAGGAGCGTGGGAAGCCGGATGTACATTTGCTGCAGCATATCCAGGTACTCCAAGTACAGAAATATTAGAAAATATAGCCCAATATGAAGAGATTTATTCGGAGTGGTCTCCAAATGAGAAGGTTGCTGTAGAGGTAGCCTGTGGTGCATCAATTGCAGGTGCAAGGGCACTTTGTGCAATGAAGCACGTAGGATTAAATGTTGCTGCTGATCCACTTTTTACAATTGCATATGAAGGAGCAAATGGAGGTTTAGTTATAATTTCCGCAGATGATCCTGGTATGCACAGCTCACAAAATGAACAGGACAATAGATTATATGCACCACACGCAAAGGTTGCAATGATTGAACCTTCAGATAGCCAAGAATGCAAAGATTACATAAAATATGCATTTGAAATAAGTGAAAAGTATGATACTCCAATTTTATTTAGAATTACAACAAGAATTGCCCATAGTAAAGGTGTGGTTGAGCTTTCAGAAAGAGAAGAAGTTGGATTTAGAGATTATGAGAAAAATGTTAAGAAATATGTTATGATTCCAGGAAATGCAAGAATAAAACACGTTGAGGTTGAAGAAAGGTTAAAAAATCTAAAGGAATTATCAAACAATACTCCATTAAATAGAATAGAATGGGGGGATAAAAAAATAGGAATAGTAACAAGTGGAGTTTCTTATCAGTATGCAAAAGAAGTATTTGGTGATAATGCATCATATTTAAAGATAGGATTTAGTTATCCTCTACCAGATGAGTTGATAAGAAACTTTGCAGAAGAAGTTGAAAAGTTATATGTAATAGAAGAAAACGAGCCTTATCTTGAAAACTATATAAAGTCAATGGGAATTGACTGTGTAGGAAAAGAGATAATACCAATCTGTGGAGAACTTAATCCAGATATTATAAGAGAAGCATTTTATGGAAATCAGAAAAGAGAATTGTATAATTTAGATGTAAAAGTGCCATCAAGGCCACCTGTATTATGTCCAGGTTGCCCACATAGAGGAATTTTTTATGCGGTAAGTAAGTATAAAGATATTGTAGCAACAGGTGACATAGGCTGTTATACTTTAGGAATGATGCCACCACTTAATGTTACAGATACAGTTATTTGTATGGGAGCTGGAATATCGGCAGCAATAGGATTTGAAAAGGTATATAAAATGGCAAATAGAAGGGGAAAAATATTTGGATTTGTTGGAGATTCAACCTTCTTCCATTCAGGAATTACAGGGTTAATAGATGCAGTCTACAACCAAAGTCCAATAGTTGCTGTTATTTTAGATAATAGAATTACAGCTATGACAGGACATCAAGAAAATCCAGGAACAGGAAAGACAATAAAGGGTGAGATAACTCAGGTTATTGACATTTTAAGTATTGTAAAGGCTATTGGTATTAAGGAAGAAAATATAAGAGTAGTCGACCCATATGATTTAAAGGCTACTGAAGAGGCAGTAAAGGATGCGTATAATTCAAGCGAGCCCTTTGTAATTATAACAAAGCAACCTTGTGCTTTAATTAAAGAAGTACAAAAAAAGAGATCAGGAAAATATTTGGTTATAAACCAGGAAAAATGCAAAAAGTGTAAGGTTTGTTTGAGAACAGGTTGTCCAGCTATTTCAATAAGGAACAACAACATTGTTATAGATAAGAATATGTGCAATGCTTGTACAGTTTGTCAGCAGGTATGCAAATTTGATGCAATTGAAAAGGGGGGGAATTTCTAATGGTTAAAAATATATTGTTCGTTGGTGTTGGTGGACAAGGAATTATATTGGCATCAAAAGTGCTTACTGAGGGACTATTAAAGTATGGATATGATGTCAAAATGTCCGAAGTTCACGGAATGGCACAACGAGGAGGAAGTGTTACAACTCAAGTAAGGTTTGGAGATAAGGTATATTCCCCCTTAATTGGTGAAGGTGAAGCTGATGTCGTTGTTTCCTTTGAAAAGGTTGAGGCTGTAAGATGGATTAATTATTTAAAAAAGGATGGTAAATTAATTGTAAATGATTATGAGATATACTCATTGCCTGTACTTATAGGTAAGGAGGAGTATCCAAACAATATTGAAGAAGAGCTTGAAAAATCGGGCATAGAATATAAATTATTTAATGCATCAAAGATTGCTGAGGATGTTGGCAATATAAAAACACAAAATATGGTTATATTAGGTGCATTAGTTAAATCGTTAGGACTTGAGGAGTTAGATTGGGATGGAGTCATAAAAGATGTTTTGCCTGAAAAGTTAGTAGAAATAAATACAAAGGCATTTAAAATAGGACTATCAATTTAGGGACGGTTACTTATTAATGCAATAACAATAACAATTCTATTTAAAAATTAATTATACCAAAGTAGATATGGAAATTAGCATATTTACTTTGGTCAGTTTAAATAAATTTGTGTTATTGTTATTTAAACTAAGCATTAGCAATAAAGTGCATATTTTAAAATTCATTATATTTTTT
The DNA here is from genome assembly GCF_900129265.1 of Caloramator proteoclasticus DSM 10124. Taxonomy (GTDB): domain Bacteria; phylum Bacillota; class Clostridia; order Clostridiales; family Caloramatoraceae; genus Thermobrachium; species Thermobrachium proteoclasticum. The sequence continues at coordinate 36,162 of NZ_FQVG01000023.1, forward strand.
ATAATTAAATAGTAATAATGGTATAAAATCACCTCATAATTGGAAAAATAAGTATAAAAACATTTGGAGGTGATTTTTTTATGCCAAGAATGGCAAGAGAAAAATCATACGATTCAATATATCACATTATGGTAAAGAGTATTTCAGAAGTAAACCTTTTCAAGGATGATGAAGATAAAATTAATTATTTAAATTATATGAAAAAAGCTCAAGAACAATTTGAATTTATAGTGTATGCATATTGTTTAATGGACAATCATGCACATTTTATTATAGATGCAAATGGTGCTGATATATCAAAAATAATGCATTTTATAAACTACAAATATGCTATGTGCTTTAATAAAAGGCATAAAAGGCACGGACATTTATTTCAGGATAGATTTAAAAGCAAAATTGTAAAGAGCGAACGTTATCTTTTTGCATTAACAGCATATGTTCATTTTAATGCAACTGCAATTAAGGGGTATGAGGATCATCCTGAGGAATATTCTTTTTCTTCTTTAGCAATATATTTAGGATTAAAGAAAGACAATTTTGATTTAATTGATGACGTGTTTGTTTTATCAATGTTTGGGTTAAATGATGTTAGTGCACGTGTACAATATAGAGATTTTATTTTTAAAGTTAAAAAATTTATAGATATACAAAAAGAAGAATTTTCAAATGAACCTACTGAATACAGAAGTATGAGAAAAATTTTAGTTAGAGATTTTTCACCTGAAAAAATAATTTTGATTATTATGCAAAAGTTTAATATAAATAAGTATGCTCTTTTTAAATATAGAAGAGACGGTGTTGAAGCTAAGGCTCTTATTTGTTTTATATTAAGAAAACTATGTGATTTAAAGTGTGCTGATATATGTAAATTGCTTGGTAATATAGGTCAAGCAAGAGTTTCAAGATTGTGTAGTATAGGAGCAGAGTTGGTAAGAAATAAAAAATACGAATGTATTATAAATGAAATACTTCAACAGGCTTTATAAAGTAAATAAAAAATTATTCATTTGATGAAAAGGGAGTAATTTTTTGAAATATAAAAAATATATAAATTTTATTATGGTGGTAATAGACAAGCCCAAATAAAAACTTATATGTAGCAACTAATTATATATCTTTATATGTATAAATTTTTAAAATAATGTAGTATTAATAATGGATTGAGAGATAATTTTATGATTGAGAAAGACATAATATGTTGGACAAATAAATATTAAAATAAAATCAATATAAACAATAATTTAATTCTTTACTTTATAAAATGCTAAGCTGACTACACAAAAATTAATTTATGTATTATTAAGCTATAGAGATGGTCTATACTAATTGTTGCACAGTTTTAGCTTTTAGGGAGTATTTTAAATTAATAAATGCTAAAATAAGTAACCGTCCCTAAATTGGATTGAGAAATAAAAAACATTGATGAAAAAGTAATTGTGTTAATGATGAACATATGTTCAAAAATAAGTAACCGTCCCCAAAGTCACCCAAACTCAATGTGAAGGTAACATTAGGGTTAACAGAAGTTTCGCAGATTAAAAAATAAATAGGGCGTAGCCCCTTGATATGTAATGGTTTAGATGAATAATAATTGAAATATGTAAATTCCGATTTTTACTGGAAAAAATTTAGGGTTTAAAAATGAAAACATCCTTTCTATAATGAATTTTGCTACAAACCTAATAGAAAGGATGTTTTGAGATGAACAAGCGTTATTTAAAACAAATGCTCACCTACTTCTCTAAGGTATACCATCTTGGAGAAAAAATCAAGGGGTTAAAAGATGGAAGAATAAATCCTCAAATTGAAACTTCAACTATTTCATTTATAGTTCTGTT
>NZ_FQVG01000064.1 GCF_900129265.1 Caloramator proteoclasticus DSM 10124
CAAGAATAGTAAGAAGTAGTCGCTACATAATATTTAAGCTTTGCAGTAGCTACGCATATAAAAATGATTTTTATGAGATTGTAGCAAATATTCACAAGTTAGAATGAAATTCTTTTATTATTGTTCTTTGATAAGTTCAAAAAGTAAAATTTTATACTATAGGTGAAATCTATTCTTCTTTAATGTAAATATCTGTAATTTATGAAAATTTTATTCATATAACAATTATACTAAGATTTCTTATAAATATTTTTCAGTTTAATTTTTGGTTGGTGAATAATTCAGGCTAAGATTTCTTATAAATATTTTTCAGTTTAATTTTTGGTTGGTGAATAATTCAGGTTAATCTTATTATTATACATCAAAATCCAAAACTTTCAACTACCTCTCTTAGCATATCCCTTATTTTTAAATTATATGGACACTTTGTTTCACATAAGCCACACTTTATGCAGTCAGAGGCGTGTCTTTTCATTGCGGTATATCTTTCTGTTGCCCAAGCCTTTAAATCATACCTATCATAATAACCCTTCAAAATAAAGGAGAAAGGTATATCTATTCCTTGAGGACAGGGCATACAATATCCACATCTTCTGCAAAAGCTTTGAGTATATTTTTCCTTTATTTCTTTACACTTTTTCATCATTTCATCATTAAATTCTATATCTACAGCTGATATATTTTGTTTTACCTGTTCAATGCTATCCATACCTGGTATAACAGTTGAAATATTTTTGTTGTTTAGTATATAGGATATTGCAAGTTCACTATCCTCTAACGCCCCACCTGCTAAAGGCTTCATTGCTATTACTCCAATATCCCTTTCTTTTGCCTCTTCGAATAACTTCTCTGCTTGGTCCTCTACTATGTTGTAGGGGTACATAATAGTTTCAAATACATCATACTCTAATATCTTTTTTAATAAATCAAGGCTATGGGAAGTTATACCGATATGCAAAATTTTACCACTATTTTTAGCCTCAAGTAGTGCCTCAAGAGCTCCACCCTCCGTCATTACTTGCTTTAGGGTTTCTTCATCCTTAACATTATGAAGCTGATAAAGGTCTATGTAGTCTGTCCTTAAATTTTTAAGGCTCCTTTCAATATCCTCCTTCATTGCATCCTTAGTTCTTGCCATTGATTTTGATGCAATATAAACTTTTTCTCTTATTCCTAAAAGTGCATTGCCTATGTATTCTTCACTAACTCCATATCCTCTTGCTGTATCAATAAAGTTTATACCACCTTCAACAGCAAATTTTATAACTTTCTCTGCTTCTCTTTGGGTTATTCTTTGAATAGGAATTCCTCCAAAACCAACTTCAGACACCATTATGTTTGTTTTACCTAATCTTCTTTTTTTCATAAGCCTACCCCCTCTATGTTTATTATAAATTAAAATAAGCCCTATTGAAAGGGCTTAAGGAGGTAAACTTATGATAAAGTTAGGCCCTATGGCCTAACTTTATTACATTACATTAGCTTTTCCACTATATACCATACCATTTCTTGGGTCTATAGTAACAAGTGTGCCTGACTTTATTATTTCTGTTGCACCCTCTGCACCAACTATAACAGGAATTCCTGCGTTTATACATTCTACTGCAACGTGTGATGTAAGTCCTCCTTCTTCTGCAACTACACCACTTACTCTATCCATAATGATTGGAAGTTGTTCCTTTTCTATGTTTCTAACAACTAATATGTCACCTTCATTTAATTGTTCCTCAAGCTTTGACATATCTGTTACAACACAAGCTGTTCCATATGTTGAGTTACCCATTCCTTTTCCTTTAACAAGTACATCTCCAACTATATGTACCTTCATTAGGTTAGTTGTTCCTGTATATCCAACTGGAACACCTGCTGCTACAACAACAAGGTCTCCCTTCTTAACATATCCGTTGTTTAGAGCCTCTTGAACTGACTTTTCTATTAATTCATCAGTAGTTTCAACCTTTTCTGTAATAACTGGGAATACACCCCAAGAAACTGCAAGCTTTCTTGCCACTTCTTCATATGGAGTAACTGCTATAATTGGGCACTTTGGTCTATACTTTGATACCATCTTTGCTGTGCTTCCTGATTGAGTTGCAGTAATTACTGCTGAAGCATTAAGTTCAGTAGCCGCAGTAACTGTTGCAAGGCTTATAGCATCAGGAACTGAATTTTTGTGGTATGCTCTTCTCTTTTCAAGTATTGCTTGATAGTTAAGAGCACTTTCTGCCTTTTCTGCTATTCTTGCCATTGTTGTAACTGCTTCGATTGGATACTTACCATTTGCAGTTTCACCACTTAGCATTATAGCATCTGTTCCATCAAATATAGCATTTGCCACGTCACTTGCTTCTGCTCTTGTTGGTCTTGGATTTCTCATCATTGAGTCAAGCATTTGTGTTGCAGTTATAACTGGCTTACCAGCCTTGTTACACTTTTCTATAATCATCTTTTGAACAAGTGGAACTTCTTCTGTAGGAATTTCAACACCAAGGTCTCCTCTTGCTACCATTATACCGTCTGATAGCTTTAGAATTTCATCTATGTTGTCAACACCTTCTTGATTTTCTATCTTTGATATTATAAGTATTCCTTCTCCTCCGTTCTTTTCAAGAACCTTTCTTATTGCTATAACGTCTTGTGGCTTTCTAACGAAGGAAGCAGCTATTATATCTACGCCTTGTTCTATACCAAACTTAAGGTCTGCTATATCCTTTTCTGTAAGAGCTGGAAGGTTTATCTTAACATTTGGTACATTAACTCCTTTATAGTTGCTAACAGGTCCACTGTTTTGAACTGTACAGTGAATGTCTTGTCCTTCTATCTTTTCAACCTTAAGTCCTACAAGACCATCATCTATTAGTATTGTATCTCCAGGCTTTACATCTTCGTGTAGCTTGTCGTATGAAACAGAACAGATTGTATTATCTCCTTCAACTTGTCTTGTTGTTATTATAAAGCTTTGTCCTTCAACAAGCTCAACCTTTTTATCCTTAAATGTACCTGTTCTTATTTCTGGTCCCTTTGTATCAAGTAGTATTGCAACAGGCTTGTTAAGTTCCTTTCTTAACTTCTTTATTGTTTCAATTCTTGCACCGTGTTCTTCGTGGGAACCGTGTGAGAAATTAAGTCTTGCAACATTCATTCCACTTTCAATAAGTTTTCTTAAAACTTCTTCCTTTTCGCTTGCAGGCCCTATTGTACATACTATTTTTGTCTTTCTCATAATTTCACTCCTTTTAATTAATATCCTAATATTTTAGATAGTTCATAAAGCTTCTTATGGTCATCTCTTCTCTTTTCCATTTCAAGAGCCTCAGTTATATCAAAATCTACAATCTTGTTGTCTCTTATACCAACAACCCTCTTTGACTTTCCTTCAAGTAGAAGTTCTACTGCTCTTGCTCCAAGTCTTGAAGCTAATATTCTATCAAAGGCTGTTGGGCTTCCACCTCTTTGAATGTGTCCAAGAACTGTTGCTCTTGATTCAATTCCTGTAACTTCTTCTATCTTCTTTGCAAGTTCTTCTGCACCACCTATACCTTCAGCAAGAAGAATTAGGTTGTGTAACTTTCCTTTAACTTTGCCTTCAATTATAGTTTTACAAAGTTCATCAAAATTATAATCTTCTTCAGGAATTATTATGCTCTCTGCTCCACCTGCAAGTCCTGCGTATAGTGCAATATCTCCACAGTGTCTTCCCATAACTTCAACAACACTTACTCTTTCGTGGGAAGTTGATGTATCTCTTAGCTTGTTTATAGCATCAAGTACAGTGTTAACTGCTGTATCAAAACCTATTGTATAATCTGTGTATGCAAGGTCATTATCTATAGTTCCTGGGATTCCTACTGTCTTTATATCCCACTCATCTGATAGAAGCTTTGCTCCTGTGAAGGAACCATCTCCACCAATAACAACTAAGCCTTCTATACCAAATACCTTAAGTACGTTGTAGGCCTTCTTTCTTCCCTCTGGTGTTCTAAACTCTGCACTTCTTGCAGACTTAAGGATTGTTCCACCTCTTTGGATAATATCTGAAACGCTTGATCTTGTCATTTCAAATATTTCTCCATTCATAAGTCCGCTGTATCCTCTTTGTATTCCCATAACTCTTAAGCCATTTGCTATACCTGTTCTAACAACTGCACGAATAGCCGCGTTCATACCTGGTGCGTCTCCGCCACTTGTTAATACTCCTATTGTTCTCATTTTATTACCTCCTTTTTTGTCCATAGGGACAAGCTATGTCCCACTCTTGTTATAAAAAATATTATCATACAATTTACCAAGAAGAACTGGTAAAAGGATAATTCAAAAATTGTCTTAATTATAATATGTATCTTGTCCATTCCTATTATTCGTGTCTACTAAAATGTTTTTCTAAATTAAAATGCAACTAAAATTTAATATTTATTCAATTGTCATCAAAAAGCTAACAAGTTAATTTTAAAAAATTTGTCAAATAAAATCAATATAAAAATCGTTAATTTTTTTTATTTATTTTATTTAAAAAATCATAGGGACAAGTTAAATTTTATATTGTCCCTATGATTTTGTCAAAGAAATTTACGAGATTTTTATGTTTTCGGCACCAATTTTATTTGTAAGCTCCTCCATTAACTCCTTTGTTAAATCAACCCAAAGTTCTCTTGATGCCTGAAACATCTTCTTTGAATTACTCAAAACGACATACACAGGGTTATTCCCACTATGTTTTTTTAATATTGGTTTTAACTCCTCTATCTCATTATTCCAGCTATCTTCATTTAATCTTATATATACCTTATTTATTTTAAATTCGGTATTTCTTAAAGGCTCTATCTCATCTGCTATTACCTTTGGCTGTTCATCTTCTTTTATACTTATTCTTCCCTTAATTAGTACTATATTATCCTCTAAAATGTTTTTATTTGACCTTTGAAATATTTTAGGAAATACCAAAACTTCTACACTGCTATATAAATCTTGAACTGTTATAAATGCCATCATATCATTGTTTCTTGTAGCCTTTATATTTACTGATGTTATTATCCCTGCAATAATGACCTTTTCCCCATCTTTAACCTTATGTTCAATTGCTACTTCTCCATCATCGATACTTACTATATCCGATATTTTAGTTGTTGCAAGAAGCTCTATTTCCTTTTTAAACTCGTCAAGTGGATGTCCACTTATATAAAGCCCCATCATCTCCTTTTCCATAGCAAGAAGATGTTTTTTGTCAAACTCCTTGATATTGTCATATTCTTCCTTTACAGTATTTTGATTTTGTGTATCGAGTCCAAACAGGGACATCTGTCCATCAATTGTTTTCCTCTTTTCACTTGCAACAGCATCCATTATCCTTTCAAAGGAGGCCATAAGTTGTGATCTTCTTATCTTTAATGAATCAAAGGCACCTGCCTTAATCATACTTTCAACTGCCTTCTTATTCACTTCAGACAGATTTACTTTGTAACAGAAATCAACAAACCCTGTAAAGGTACCCTTTTTTATTCTTGCCTCCTTTATTGCCTCAACAGCACCACGTCCAACATTCTTTATTGCACCAAGTCCAAATCTTATTTTATTGCCTATTACAGTAAAGGAGTAATCACTTTCATTTACATCAGGTGGTAAAACCTCAATACCCATCTTTTTGCAAGCTTGAATGTAAAAGGCTACTTTATCGTTATTTCCAACAACACTTGTAATGAGGGCTGTCATAAACTCTACTGGATAATATTTCTTTAAATATGCTGTTTGGTATGCTACAACCGCATAGGCTGCTGCGTGGGACTTATTGAAGGCATAGCTTGCAAAGTCAATCATAAGGTCAAATATCTTATTGGCAACCTCTTCACTTACACCATTTCTTACTGCACCCTTTACAAGTATGTTCCCATCTTCATCATCAAGTCCATATATAAAGTTTTGCCTTTCCTTTAGCATTACATCGTGCTTTTTCTTTGCCATTGCACGGCGAACAAGGTCTGACCTACCTAATGAATACCCTGCTATATCTCTAACTATCTGCATTACCTGTTCTTGATAAACCATACAGCCATACGTTACATCAAGAATAGGCCTTAGTTTTTCATCAAGATACTCAATGTTATCTGGGTTGTTTTTATTTTTGATATATGTTGGAATTTGATCCATAGGCCCAGGTCTGTATAGGGATATACCAGCTATTATATCTTCAAGGGAGTTTGGTTTAAGTTCCTTCATAAAGTTTGTCATTCCTGTTGATTCAAGCTGGAATACTCCCTCTGTGTTGCCTTGGCTTATAAGTTCAAATACTTCCTTGTCATCATAGGTTAGTTTATCTAAATCAACATCTATTCCTCTATTTTTCTTAATTAAATCAATTGTATCTCTAATAACTGTAAGAGTTCTGAGGCCTAAAAAATCCATCTTTAAAAGCCCAAGTTCCTCAAGTATTGTCATAGGAAACTGTGTTACAACTGCTTCATCATTTTTAGAAAGAGGAACAAACTCAACAAGTGGAGCTGATGCTATAACAACACCTGCTGCGTGGGTGGAGGAGTGTCTTGGAAGCCCCTCAAGTGATTTTGATATATCAATTAGATATCTTATTCTTTCATTGTTTTCATATTCTTGTCTAAGTTCAGGGTTTAACTCAAGAGCCCTATCTATAGTTATATTAAGCTCCATAGGAATCATTTTTGCTATTCTGTCAACCTCTGCATAGGGATAGTTAAGTGCTCTTCCAACATCCCTAATTACAGCCCTTGCCGCCATCGTACCAAAGGTTATTATTTGTGCTACCCTATCCTGACCATATTTTCTAACAACATAGTCAATAACCTCTTGTCTTCTTTCATAGCAAAAATCAGAATCTATATCGGGCATACTTACTCTTTCTGGGTTTAAAAATCTTTCAAATAGCAGGTTGTACTTTATGGGATCTATCTTTGTTATGCCTAATGTATAAGCAACAATGGAACCTGCTGCAGAACCACGTCCAGGTCCTGTTATTATGTTATTGTCCTTTGCAAACTTAATAAAATCCCAAACTATTAAAAAGTAATCAACATACCCCATCTTTTCTATTACTGAAAGCTCATATTCCAATCTATCAATAATATCCTGAGTCACGTTACTATATTTTTCATATAACCCTTCAAAACAAAGCTTTCTAAGATATTCATTTGATGGGATTCCATCTGGTGTTTCAAACTTTGGAAGTTTAGTAACATTAAACTCAAACTCAACATTACATTCATCTGCAATCTTTAATGTGTTTGAAAGGGCCTCTTGATAGTCCTTAAAAATCTCCTGCATCTCTTCTATTGATTTAAGATAGAATTCATCTACCTCAAAACTCATCCTATCTTCATCATCTATTGTTTTACCCGTTTGTATGCAGAGAAGTATTTCGTGGGCCTTTGCATCCTCCCTTTCAACATAATGGACGTCATTTGTTGCAACTAAGGGAATTCCTGTTTCCTTAGACAATTTTACAAGAAGCTCATTTACTTTTTTCTGTTCATCAAAGCCGTGGTTTTGAAGTTCAAGATAGAAATTTCCCTGACCAAATATTTCGTTATATAAAAGCGCCTTCTCCCTTGCTAAATCATAATCACCCTTTAAAAATAGAGATTGTATCTCCCCTCCTAAGCAGGCACTTAGGGCAATTAAGTCTCTACTATTTTCCCTCAAAAGCTCATAATCTGCCCTTGGTTTATAGTAAAAACCGTCTATAAATGCAGAAGAAACTATCTTCATCAAATTCTTGTAGCCTTCATTTGTTTTAGCAAGAAGGACCAAGTGATAATTTTCTGCATCAATACTACCTTCTTTTCTAAAGCGTCCCCTTGGTGCAACATATACTTCACAACCTATAATTGGCTTTATGTTGTTCTCTTTACATTTTTTATAGAATTCTATTACTCCATACATACTGCCGTGGTCAGTAATGGCAAGGGCATTCATATTAAGTTCCCTTGCCTTTTTTACTAATTTATTTATCTTTGCTGAACCATCAAGAAGGCTGTATTCTGTATGGACGTGTAGGTGAACAAAACCCGACATATTAACCTCCATCAATTTTTCTTTAGTATTTTTGCACTAAGGATTGCCTTCCCTATAAGTTCCTTTTCATTTTCATTATACATCTCAATTTCAACTTTTGAATAATGTCTTCCCATATCTATTATCGTTGTATTTATAGTAACAACCGAATCTACCTGAACTGGCTTTACATAAAAAACAGAAAAAGAGTCAACTGCAATATTAAGATGATTTCTCTGCCTTAGTGCAATAGTTCCTACCGTTGACATAACTAAAGTTAGAGCGTTCCAACTTGCTGTTCCTATTGGATTTAACATCTCTGGTATTATTTTTCCTGTAAATTTCATTCCCTTTTCTGTATTTATACAAGTAAAGTTCTTTAGTACTAAATCATCTATGGTTTGTCCCACCTGCGGTTGTCTATTAACATACTGTAGTGCCTTTATAACATCGTGCCTACTTACCACACCAACAAGTTGCTTATTCTCAACAACAGGAATTAATTCAATCCCCTCCCAAACAATTATATGTGCAACGTAGGCAACAGAAGTTTTTGGCGTTACAGTAATAGGTTCCTTTGTCATATATCTACCAACTGGATCATCATCTTCTGCATCAAGCTTTATATCCTTTATTGTTATAATACCTACAACCTTATTAAAATCATCCACAACCGGGAACTTACCGTGCTTTGTTATAAGCATTTTTTCCTTAAGTTCCTTTATAGTAGAGTTAACATTGATGTAGGATATCTCTGTCTTCATTATATCTTCAACAAGTATTATATCCTTTTTTATTAGGTTTTCTGATATTGCCTTATTTATCATTGAAGCTGTTGTAAAGGTGTCGTAGGTTGATGAAATAATTGGAAGTCCCTTTTTATTCGCAAGTTGTTTTATTTCATCAGAACAAGTAAATCCACCTGTAATCAAAACAGCACAATCTTTTTCAAGAGCAAGTCTCTGTGCCTCTTCTCTATTACCAACAATCAAAAGATTACCTGGAGATATATATTTTTTCATTATCTCAAGAGTCATCGCACCTATAACAAATTTATTCAATGTTTTATGAAGACCATCTTTTCCCCCAAGCACTGAACCTTCAACTATGTTTACAACCTCTGCATAGGTTAAGTTTTCTATGTTCTTTTTTTCAACCTTTTCAATTCTAACAGTTCCAACTCTTGGTATTGTACTTACAATTCCCAATGTTTCTGCATCCTTTATAGCTCTATATGCAGTTCCATCGCTTACATCCAAAGCATTTGCTATTGATCTTACAGAAATTTTAGTACCCACCTTAAGACTTTGAATGTATTTTATAATCTCCTCGTGTTTTGACATAGCTCCACTCCCTAACCTTAAGTCTTAATAATAATTATATCAAAAAAAGGGCTTTAAACATAGCCCTTAGGAATCTTTTAATTCTTCTGCGATTTTTTCTATTTTTCTTAATCGATGATTTACACCTGACTTTCCAATAGGAGGATTTAACATCTGTCCAAGTTCCTTTAAGGATACATCTGGGAAGTTTAATCTTAGCTCTGCAATCTCCCTTAAATTTGGTGGAAGCTTTTTTAGCCCTACCTTTTCCTTTATAAAATTAATTGATTCTATCTGTCTTACAGCCGCATCAACAGTCTTATTAAGGTTTGCTGTTTCACAGTTTACAAGCCTATTAACATTATTTCTCATCTCTTTATATATTCTAACATTTTCAAGCTCTAAAAGTGCATTATGTGCACCAATTATATTTAAAAGGTCAATAATCTGTTCACCTTCTTTTAAATAAACAACAAAATTACTCTTTCTCTGTATTACCTTTGATGTTAGGTTGTATGAGTTTATTAGTTTCATTAAATCTTCAGCATATTCAAGGGAATTTGTAACAAACTCAAGATGGTATGTCTTTTCAGGATTGCTAATTGAACCTCCACCTAAAAAAGCTCCTCTTACATACGCACGTCTACAGCAGGATTTTTTTATAATCTCAGGATGAATTTTATGGTAAATACCTAAGGTACCATCCGAGTGCTGTTTTAGTATCCCTGTTTTTAATAATATGTCCTTTGCCCCCATCTCAGGTGTTATTAAAAGCATATAGATGTTGTTCTTTTTAAAGGTACTGTTCTTTTTTACCATTATGTCTGTATGAACACCAAATATATTTTTTAAAAGTGAAAAAATCCTTCTTGCAATGGCAGGGTTTTCTGTTGTAACCCTTAAACCAAGTCCATTCTTACCATTTATTTGAATTGTTCCACTCATCTTCATTATTGCAGAAAGTTCCGCCAGCTGACAGCAACTCTTTTCGTCTTGAATTCTGCACAGTTCACTTTTTGCAACCGACGAAAAGGACATTATATCACCTACCTTTTGTTCTTTAGTCTTTCGCTTAAATAATAATAATCTAATACTCTTCTTCTATCGTTAGGGAAAATGTATTTTATAATAAGCTCCATTATTGTTTTTGCCAATACCTTTGTATTGTGTCTTAAAAGGCCATTTTCATTAATATAAACAAGGTCTTTAAATATTATATCAACTGTATCCCTAATATTTTCAACGTCATTTTCAACAACTTCTTGTCCGTCCTCTTTATACTTTTTAAAATACTCCTCTGGTATTTTACCATTATTTGCTATTATAAAGTTTATAAACTTTCCACCACAGTGCTTTTCAATTGCATTTAGATGGTCGGATAGTTTATATCCTTCTGTTTCGCCAAGCTGAGTCATTATATTTGAAATATAAACCTTTATAGCCTTTGATTTTTTCACTGCCTCTGCAACCTCTTTTATTACAAGGTTTGGCATTATACTTGTATAAAGGCTTCCTGGACCTATAATTATACAATCAGCATCTTCAATTGCTGCAATTGCTTCATCTAAAGGTTTTGCATCTTGAGGTTCAAGAAAAATGTAATCTATTTCCTGTTTTTTTTCATAGCAAACCTCAGGAATAACTGACTCACCCTTTACAATCTCACCGTTTTTCAACTTTGCACACAGAGTAACATCTGTCAAAGTAACAGGATAAACCTTCCCTTGAACTGCAAGAACATCACTCATCTTCTTTATCGCATCTTCAAAATTATTTGAAATACCATTCATTGCTGCTATAAAAAGATTTCCAAAACTTTGTCCCTTAAGATCTCCATCTGTAAACCTATACTGCATAAGTTCTTCCATTAGGGGCTCGGTATGTGCAAGTGCAACAAGGCAGTTTCTTATATCACCAGGTGGGAGCATTCCTAATGTTCTTCTCAACTTTCCAGAACCTCCACCATCATCTGCAACTGTAACTATTGCAGTTATGTTTGTGGTATATTCCTTAAGACCTCTGAGCATTGTTGAAAGACCTGTTCCTCCACCTATCGCAACGATTTTAGGGCCTCTTACCTGCATTCTTTGCTCGAAGAATTTATTTGAAACAGTTTCTTTGTTTACCGAAACACCTGTTATAATCTCCATAAAATTTTTAAAAGCCAATTTTATAGAGGCATACATTAGTATTATTCCGACAATTAATATATACAAAAACAAAGCAAAATAGGAATCATATATTAAACCTCTAAATAAAATTTTTGAAATACCTAAAATAAATAGCAAAAGACCACAAAATCCCATCAAAATCCATCTTTTGATGTTAAGACCCGGCCTAAACCATTCAAATATCATCATTACTTTCCATCCCCCGCTAAATCCTTTGTTATATCTCTATGCGATATAAGTACAGTATGGTTATTATTTTTTAGAATTTCATAAATTTTGTTTGCTATTGCAACGGAACGATGTCTTCCACCTGTACATCCTATTCCAATAACAAGTTGGGATTTTCCTTCTCTTATATAGTTTGGTATTAAAAATTCTAAAAGGTCGGTTGTCTTTTCAACAAATTTATTTGTCTCATCCCATTTAAAAACATAGTCGTAAACTTCCTTATCTATTCCTGATTGTCTTTTTAGTTCATCTATATAATAGGGATTAGGAATAAATCTTACATCAAATACAAGATCACAATCAAGGGGAATTCCATATTTAAAGCCAAAGGAAGTAACTGTTATAATTAGACTTTCAAATTTTTCACCCATAATATAAATCTTGTTTATCTCTTCCTTTAGTTGTCTTACTGTAAGCCTTGAAGTATCTATAATATGGCTTGCCTTTGATTTTATATCCTCAAGCTTTTTTCTTTCTTCAAGAATTGCATCTTCAATTCTTTTTCCTGATGAAAGTGGATGACTTCTTCTTGATTCCTTAAACCTTTTTATTAAAACATCATCCTGTGCATCAAGGAATAATATTTCATATTTTAACCCCATATCTTCAAGGGATTTTAATCCCACGAATATGTTATCAAAGAAATTTCTACCTCTAATATCAACAACTATTGCTATTCTATCAATTTTCCCCTTTGATTGATAGCATAATTCTGCAAACTTTGGGATAAGTGCTGGTGGCAAGTTGTCTATACAAAAAAATCCTATATCCTCTAAGCACCTTATAGTTTGAGTTTTACCAGCACCTGATAGACCTGTAACAATCACAAATTGCATAATTGACCTCCTTAATTATTTTTCTGCATTAATTATTCTTGTCGGTGGAAGATTTGCCTGTTTTGCAACATCTAATGCCCAATCAAAATTACCAACATCTTGAGGTTTGTGGGCATCACTATCTATTGAAAACATAACTCCCTCTTCCATTGCTATTTTAACATAATCTAATGTTAAAAATCTATGGCTTGAATTAATTTCAAGAGCTGTTCCTCTTTTTGCTGCTGCCTTTGCAAGTTCTCTTGTATCAATATCAACCTTTGCACCTGGATGAGTAATTATATCTATTTTATACTTGTTTATTGCTTTTATTAACGCATCAGTATTTGTTCTTCTGCACTCTTCTCTTAACTTCTTATTATACTTTGCCATTTTGTTTTTAATATATAGTATATAAAAATCCTTTAATGATTTGAGTTTTGCACCATTATGAAAACCAACTAAAAGCTTATCAAGAAGTTTTAATTCTTTTTCTGTTACATCTATATCTCCTTCAGTACTTATAATATTCGCCTCAACACCTAAATAGATTTTTATTTTATCCTTATATTTTTCGTTTAACTTATCTATTTCTGCCCTCATCTTCTTCAATTTTTTATAATTTACACCGAAAAACATATGACCAGGGCCGTGATCAGATATTACAATTTCCTTTAATCCTTTATTAATCGCTGCAACTACATTTTCTTCTATTGTACCTTTACCGTGGCTGTATATCGTATGTGTATGGTAATCACCAATAATCTTTATCATATGTACCACTCCTTGGTTTAGGATTTTTAAATTATTTTATCATATAATTCTAATTATAGCATTATTAACATAGGGACGGCAGAGATTTCGCATCTAATTTCCAGTAAAGCTTTTTTCTTTATAGGAAATTAGATTTTTTCTATTTTATTGAAATTTTGGAAGGGAAAAAGGCCGTAGGCCATGTATATAGATACACCTTCCCCCTCCCCATCATAATGAAAAGCTGTATTTCCAATTTTATTATCGACTATGCGGTGTTAAAAATTGGATTAATCCAATTCATAATTATCAACATTTCATCTTTCAAATCTTCTATTATATTTATCTGCAAAAGCCTTTTTTCTCTGAATCCTCGAATGTTTCTAAAAAAGTATAATTGGGTTAAGTTAA
>NZ_FQVG01000105.1 GCF_900129265.1 Caloramator proteoclasticus DSM 10124
TCACTTTTTAAGTGAAATGCAGTTTAGTAAAAAATTAAGTTAATATGGGCTATAGAACTCTTTTAAATAAATTCCATGAATAATTCAGGATTAATTGTAAATAATTAAAATAGAAAATTAGCGGGGGCTTAATTCTACACCATTTCACACCTTTAAGGTGTGTTTTTTTTATAGTATAATGTTGTATTGGTATCAAAAATATAAAGGATAGGTGATGAAGTTGAAGAATATACCTGTTGAAAAGAACAAGGATTATATAGTTAATATCACAGGAATGGGATTTCAGGGAGAAGGAGTAGGAAGAGTTGAAGATTATACACTTTTTATTGAAGGTGCAATAGAGGGAGAAGAAGTAAAGGTAAAGGCTGTGAAGACACAAAAAAACTTTGGGTTTGGTAAACTTTTAGAGGTTATTAAACCATCAGAATACAGAACTACTCCAATATGTCCTGTATATAAAAGATGTGGAGGATGCCAGATACAGCATCTAACCTATGAAGGGCAGCTAAACTTTAAGAAAAACAGAGTGAAGGACTGCATAGAAAGAATAGGAAAATTAGAGGGAGTTACTATACATAATACATTGGGTATGAAAAATCCATATAGATATAGAAACAAGGTACAGCTACCTATTGGCAAAAATGATGGAGAGGTTGTTAGTGGCTTCTTTGCTCCAAGAACCCACGACATAATAGATATTGAAACTTGCTATATACAGGATGAAGTAGCAGATAAGGTTATTAGAATCACTAAAGATTGGATAAAAGAATATAAGGTAGAACCATACAATGAGCAAACAAAAGATGGACTAATAAGGCACATAATGGTAAGACAAGGCTTTAAAACGGGTGATGTGATGGTGGTTCTTGTTTCAAGAAAAAAACAAGTTCCATATTTAGATGAGTTTGTTGAAATGATAAGAAAAAACATAGAAAACATAAAGAGCATTGTTTTAAATATAAATCCAAAGGATACAAACGTTATATTAGGCGAAGAGTGCATAACACTTTATGGGCAGGATTATATAACTGATTATATAGGAGAGTTTAGGTTTAATATTTCTCCTCTTTCCTTCTTTCAAGTAAATCCTGTTCAAACAGAGGTTTTATATAACAAGGCACTTCAGTATGCAAATTTAACTGGTGAAGAAGTAGTTTTTGATGCCTACTGCGGTACAGGTACAATTTCATTATTTTTAGCCAAGAAGGCTAAAAAGGTATATGGTGTTGAAATTGTTCCACAGGCAATAGAAAATGCGTGGGAAAATGCCAAACAAAATAATGTGGGAAATGTTGAATTTATTGTTGGTGAGTCAGAAAATGTAATTCCCAAACTAATAGAAGAGGGAATTAAAGCAGATGTTATTGTGGTTGATCCACCAAGAAAGGGATGCGAAAAGACTCTTCTTGAGGCTATAGCAAAGAGTAATCCTAAGAGGATTGTTTATGTTTCCTGTGATCCTGCAACGCTTGCAAGGGATTTAGCAATCCTAAATGATTTTGGATATAAAACAAAGGAAGTTCAACCAGTTGATATGTTTCCACAAACTGCACATGTTGAGTGCGTCACATTGATGTCAAGGGTTTAGAAATAAAGAACAGAAAAGCTTGTAAATAAAGGGTTTCCAGACATTTAGTTTTTCCCGAGGCCGATCTGCCGGATGTGGCAATGTCAGGAAACCCTTATTTTGGTTGCTTGAGGGAACATATCAACCGTCCAGAAAATTAATAGTTGAGTTACCAGATTAGATGGGGGCGTCGCAAAACTACTTTTTTGAAGTAGTTGGCGATGCTCCCTTTGCTTTTACATCATAAAAATTTAATTCTCTAAGCCGCTAACCATTTAAATTTCTTAGACTTCCTTGATTTTTGTAAATGATAAAATCAAAATGTACGAAAAGTGGAAAATAAAAATGTACAAAATTGTACAAGTATTTGGTATCCTTCTTAATGGGAGGGATACC
>NZ_FQVG01000010.1 GCF_900129265.1 Caloramator proteoclasticus DSM 10124
CCTCCCTCTATAATCTTTAATTTTCTTTAATTTACTCACTTATTCTTAGATTTTCATCATTTATAGTTTGGAGCGTATGGATAGAATTATTATTTATGATATAATTTGGAATAATAAGGGTGTTCTTAATAGACATAGTGTTGATTTGGTATTTTATGTTAGCAAATGGATATCCACAATGCTCAAGGTGGTCTACCCTCCCATGTCTCACAGGATCATTGTCCCTAAATTCCTTCGTTCAACCTATCCATGAGGTGGATGTCGGTTATGCTCCTTTGCAGGGTCTACGCCCGTATGGTGAATTATATTACCGACTACTCCAAGCTCCATTTATCAAAGAACTACAATCTAAAAATCAGTGAATAATTTATATTAAAATTGAAATAATTATACACATTTGTTAAGCAACCTTACCTGTAACTTCTGGATGTTTAATATCATTTATAAATTTCTGTGGATTATAATGAACTCCCTTTGTTCCTATTGCATAAAGAACTCTTATTAGTTTACAGCATAGGGCTATAAGCGATTGTTTTTTCTTTAGAGGATTATTAGCACGAGTTGTATAGTATTTATGCAGTGCCTTAAATTCATTATTTATAGCTACTAAAGGCATAATGGCCTTAAAAAGTAATGCTCTAAGCTTTCGCCTTCCTCTTTTGGTTATAGTGGTTTGTCCTTTATGTTTACCTGAGCTATGTTCTTTTAATGTGAGCCCGGCAAGTTTCTGAATCTGACGTGGATGTGCATACTGAGTCAATTCACAAACTTCAGACAGGAAGCCCGCAACAGTAACAAGGCCAAGTCCGGGAATAAGAAGCATTTCTTTTGCTCCAGGTATTTCACTAATAATAGCCTCAACCTTAACCAGCAAGTCATTCAATTTAAGCATCACAGAATCATATTTATCTAAAAGATATTGGAGTTCATATTCAGCCATTTCAAGACCTTCTGTTACTCCTACAGATATTTGGGCTTTTTCCATAAGTAGTTCTGCACGTTTAACGCCTACGGCTCTTTTAACTTCTGTTTTCCACAGTTTTAGAATATCTTCAATGGTTGATTTAACGATTTTAGATGGTGTGGATAAGTTCCTTAGTGTTAATAACGCTGTTTTACCTTCCCAAGATGAAAATATATCCTCAAATTCTGGGAAATATATATCCAGCCAACGTGCTATTCTTGCTTTTACACTATTTAGTTCTTTTATCAATATATCTCTAAAATCCATAGCTATTCTTAAATCGGCATATATACCTTGAGGTAAATTAGGCTCTGCAAACCTACCATCTTTAACAAGCTGTGCTATAACTTTAGCATCTTTTGTATCGTTTTTAGTAGGAGAATTATCATCCAGCTCTTTGCTTTTCTTTACATGCATAGGATTAACAATAGCTACTTTTATTCCATTGTGTGTAAGGAACTTAGCTAAACAAAACCAATAATGTCCTGTAGGTTCCATACCAACAATCACATTATTCTTACCGTGCTCCGCACATAGCTTTTTCATCCAGTTATAAAGTTCGATAAATCCTTTATTATCATTTGTAAAGTTAAGTGCCTTACCATATTCAATTCCTCTAAAATCCTGTGCTCTCGCAACATGCTTTTCTTTTGCAATATCAATACCGATAATTAATGTTTGTTCATTTATTTGCATTATTCTTTTATTTTGGTTATAATTCATTTTAGGTACCTCCAATGATAGTTTTATTAATTAGGGATAAGTTTAGTGCCTTATACCCTGTATTCTATCAGGAGGTGCTTTTTTTATCCACTCTCAAATTATTTCATTACAGGAATGCTCCTTATGCCTGCTTCTTAAGAGTGCCGCCTGCCATAAGTATTCCAAGTTCGTGTTCAGTTGCACTCTTAGCATCTAATATATCAACTATTTGTCCGTCGTATATTACAGCAATTCTGTCGGATAACGCTAATATTTCATCAAGTTCAAGTGAAACAAGTAGTATTGCTCTACCTTTATCTCTTTCCTCTACAAGCCTCTTGTGGATGTACTCAATTGCACCAACGTCGATACCACGTGTAGGTTGTGCTGCAATTATAAGTTCTGGGTCTTTATTTATTTCTCTTGCAGCAATAAACTTTTGTTGGTTACCACCTGATAGAGCTGATGCAAAAACTTCTTCATTTGGAGTTCTAACATCAAACTCATCAATTAATTTTCTTGCATATTCCTTTATTTTGTTATAATTCATCATAATTCCCTTTGCGAAAGGAAGCTTATAATGGTTACCTAAAACTGCATTTTCATATAGTGAGTACTTTAAAACCAGACCACGCTTATGCCTATCCTCTGGAATATGTCCAACTCCTGCTTCAATAACATCCCTTGGAGTCTTTCCAGTTACATCTTTGTCGTTTATATAAACCCTGCCATCGGTTGGTTTTCTAAGACCAGTTATAACCTCTATAAGTTCAGTTTGACCATTTCCATCAACACCAGCTATACCAACTATTTCTCCAGCTCTAACTTCTAAATTTACACCTTTAACAGCTGGAAGTTTTCTGTGATCTAAAGCTGAAACATTTTCAAGCTTTAATACAACCTTACCTGGTTTTGCTTCACTCTTTTCTACTACCAAATTAACTTTTCTACCTACCATCATTTCAGCAAGTTCATCTATATTTGTATCCTTTGTATAAACTGTATCTATAACCTTTCCCCTTCTTACGATTGTAACCCTATCACTCATTGCCATAACTTCTTTTAGCTTATGAGTAATCAATATGATTGACTTACCCTCTTTAACCAAGTTCTTTAAAATAACCCCTAACTCTTCTATTTCTTGAGGTGTTAATACTGCTGTTGGTTCATCAAGTATTAATATATCTGCACCTCTATATAATGCCTTTAATATTTCAACCTTTTGTTGTTGTCCAACAGTTATATCTTCTATTACTGCATTCGGATCTATTTTAAATCCATACTTCTTTGCTATTTCTTCAGTATCCTTTATGGCCTTTTGCATATCAATTTTTATACCCTTTTTAGGTTCTGCACCAAGCACTATGTTTTCAGCAACTGTAAAATTATGCACAAGCATAAAGTGCTGATGCACCATTCCTATACCAAGCTTTATTGCATCTCCTGGGCTTTTTATGTTTACCTTTTGTCCATTTACATATATTTCTCCAGCATCAGGTTGGTAAAGTCCATATAGTATGTTCATTAAAGTTGTTTTTCCAGCTCCATTTTCTCCAAGTAGAACGTGTATTTCTCCCTTTAGTAGTTCAAAGTTTACATCATCATTTGCTCTAACACCTGGGAAAACCTTTGTTATCCCCTTCATTTCAACAACTTTTTGCATTAATTTTCCTCCCTTCTTTTGGTTAAAAAAGCTAGATGCGGCGGCATCTAGCTTTATATTAAATTACTTAACTTCAGGAGCTGTAAAGTTCTTAACGTCATCTCTTTTTTCTGGAACTGTAAACTTTCCATCCTTAATAGCTTGTGCGTATTTATCTACTACAGCTATAACATCTGCTGGTGTGTTGTTCTTAGTTGTTGGAGCATAGCCTACACCATCTTCTTTTAATCCAAGCACAGTATGCCCAGCCTTGAAGTTTCCTTCAACTAATTCCTTTGTAGCAGTATAAGTACCAACGTCAACCCTCTTTATCATTGATGAAAGAATTACATCCTTATAATCTGGTGCTGTTTCAGCTTGGTCTTGGTCAACACCTATTGCCCACTTCTTCATTTCCTTTGCAGCCTTGAATAATCCAAGTCCTACTCCACCAGCCGCGTGGTAAACAACGTCACATCCATCATTGTAAAGAGCCTTTGCTAATTCATAACCTTTATTAGCATCATTGAAACTTCCAGCATACTTAACAGTTGTTTTGTTCATTAAGCCTTCTGCAGCTTGTGGATTTACCGCCTTAACCCCTGCTGCAAATCCAGCTTCAAACTTTTCAATAAGTGGCATTTCTATTCCACCAATGAAACCAACCTTGTTAGTCTTTGTCATTTTACCAGCAATTACACCCATTAAGAATGAACCTTCTTCTTCTTTAAATGTAATTGATTTTACGTTTGGTAGATCAACAACTGCGTCGATAATAGCAAACTTCTTATCTGGCATCTTTTGAGCAACATTCTTAAGTGAACCTTCCATTAGGAAACCAATTGCAAATGTTAAATCATCTCTTTGTCCAAGTTGTGTAAGGTTTGGTTCATAATTTTCTTGTTGCTTTGATTGAAGAACATCTACCTTTACTCCAAAGTCCTTTTCAGCCTTCTTTAATCCTTCATAAGCTGAATCATTAAAGGACTTGTCACCAAGACCTCCTTGGTCTGTTGCCATACCAACCTTAATGCTTGACTTTGGTTGTGTTCCTTGTTCTCCTTCCTTCTTTGCACAGCCAGCAAATACACCAGCTATTAATGAAGCTGAAAGAACAAGGGCAAGAGCTTTTTTCATTTTCATATTTTTTCCCCCTTCTTTTTGGTGTTTATATTTTTAATATTCCTAAAAGGATACAATTTTATAACGAACCCATTATGTAAAAAATGAATTTAATAAAATATTTACCATTTTATTTTTCAGAAAATTATTTTTAAATGTCATAATTTCAAGTTCTTCCAATTTCAGAACGTATTGTGCTATACTATTTAAAAGTTGCAAAAAAATATATTTTATCATATTTTTATTTAACTTTATCATATTACCCTGCATATAATAATATACGATAACTTTTGTATAATTTCAATATGTTATTTAAATTTTTTCAAAAAAATAATAATTTTAAAATTTGGCTACTGTCGCAAATTGTCGAATTTTAATATTTGAGGGGCAATTGCCCCTTTATATAAGATTACATTCCTTTAATATTTTCATAGCTCTATCTAAATCTTCATCTGCCACCATAACTACAGGACCTGTACATCCCATACCACTTTCTGCATATATTCCTTTAACCCAAAGCATTTTCACTGCATTTTCAAGCTCTAAAATATCAATTCCTGATATGGTGGAGGTAACAACCTTTTTATCAGGGCACTTAACATCTTCAGTTGATTTACCATTTACTTTTTTCAATTTTTCAAAAATATATTTAAGATTAACTGACTCTAATTTTTTAAACTCATCCTCTAATATTTTATTTATTTCGTTTTTAGCACAGGTTGCACAATATCTTAATGCTTCACAAATTACAGGAGCACCTGATGCCCTTGATATTATGTTTATTAGTCTTTTATAACCTTCACCTATTCCTGGTCCATATCCATAGCCTAATGACTCATAGTCTCCACCTGTTGTATATGCCGAAAATATCTTCATCAATACATTTCCTGTAAGGGAATCAGTTACAACCACATCTGCTGAACCTGCTAAAATATCATTTCCCCTTAATATAAAACCTCCGTCTTTTCTTATTGATGAACAAAACTCAATATCATATCCTGTATTTTTTAGTTCTATTAGTATCTTTTCAACTTGTCTTGCACCTTCAACATTTAGTATACCTACCGTTGGTTTTTTTATACCACAGGCCTTCGCAGCTATTATTCCATAAAACGCATTTTTAACCATAGCCTCAATTCTATCTGCCGACGAAGTTCCAGTTGTCGTTGATATAAAAACTTCCTTTCCCTTTGCTGGTGTAATTATTCTACCTACAGTTGAAACGCCAATTGGGAAATTATAATGCATTGTTACGCATCCCTTTAAAACTTTTTCATCTATAAGCTCTTCCATTATTTTATGACATTCATCTTCACTTTCTGCTTTAATACAGGAAAAACCCTCAACTTCACTTGGGCCAATTAGCACTACTTCAAAATCACTATATTTATTTTTAGCAAGATATGCTGCCTTTATAATTTCTTCTTCTCCAAGCTCACTTCCTAAGGTAGTTAATCCAATTTTTATTTTTTCTTCAGCATATCCGTTTTCTAAAATATCTGCTATATCATTAAATACTTCTGCAACCATTTTTTTTATATTTTTAGACATATAACCACCCCTTATTCATCAAGTAAGTGGGAAGCAAAATCCTTAAGAGCCTCTGCTACCATCTTTTTAACTTCATCCTTTGTAATTAGTTCCTTTTTATCCTCATAAATTCCCGAATTTTTCTCAATCAAATAGGAAATTCCATCAAATAGATTTGTCATTCGAGCAAGGAAAAGACTTCCCTTCCCAACTATCATTACTCTATTCATTTCTCCCTTTAGCATCTTCTCCCTTGCAAATCCAAGTATTGGAACACCTGAAGGAACGTGTCCTTGTGTTGGCGCATACCCAACATATCCGTGCTTTTTAACGAATTCATTTATTTGGCTTCTTTCAAGTTGACCCTTCTTAACTGCAAGTGCTGCAATCATCTTATAGTTTTGAGTTGGAACATCTCCAGCACCAGCAGGCTCTGTAACTTCAGGATTTTGCATCTCTGGTGCATATTTATCAACATCAGTGAATTTTAGATTAAGCCTTTCAAGAGGCTGAGCGACAATCGCCTCAATTACTGCCTGTGGCGAAGCACCTGCACCTATTGAATGCTTTCCTACTGAATCTGTTCTAACAACAGGATTTACTCCATCATTTTCAGAAACTAAAATTGCAAAACCACCTAAAACATCCTCCATTATAGGCATTCCCTTTTTTACGTGGTCACGTCCATTCATTCCAAGCTTTGCAGTAGCCCCACCTGCAACAACAAGAACATTTTTAAATACCTTAGACTGTATTAGTGTTGAAGCATATAATAACGCGTGGGTTGGCCCTGCACAAAATCCTCTAACATCACATCCAGTTGCATTTTTTAAACCTGCTATCTCTCCTATTGCCTTTGCAAAGTTTCCTCCACCCCTTTGATTCATATCTCCACAGGCTTCCTCTGAACATTCAATAATGTAGTCTATATCTTCTTTGTTTATATTTGCCTTTTCAATAATATGAAGTGCTGCTAAAACCCCCGATGCCTTAACTGCTAAATTTTCAGTTATTACGTGGGCTGATAAGTTTATATCAAACTCGTGAGCTCTCTTTACACAACCTACTAATTTGTCATCTAAATATAGGCCCTCTGCTACTCCATTTTCAACCAATTTATTTATTTCCTCTAATTCGCTGCCCTCTCCAAGTCTATTTGAAAGCTCCTTCAAGTAATTACTATTTTCAAACTTTATCTTTAAATTCTGAGTAAAACTCTTTTCCAATCTCACTAAATCAAAAACATCACAACTTTTTATAAGCCCATAAAACTCATCCTCAGGCATTATCTCTCCAAATTTTCCATATCTATTTGCATTTTCAACTTTCTTATTAAACCAGGGTCTTTCAAGATTTGCTAATTCTTCTGGTTCTATATTTCCTATGTAGGTTTGATTAACTGGATATGCAATTACATCATCGTAGCTTCTTAAATGATTTCTAATAACCTTTAGATATTCCGAATCGGAGTTTGTCTCCCTTTCAAGAGTTTGTGTAGTACCATTGTGTAAAACCATATCAGGAGTATGAACTAAAACATAACTAACGCCCCTTATAACAGGATACATAAAATTACCTCCCATAAATCAAATTGATTTTTAATAAGTTCCGTTTAGGATAAACCTAAACGGAACTTATTTTTATTCAAAAACTGTTTGTTCTTCAATTGGAGTTTGTAGTGCCTTTAATGCCTTTTCTACAAGTTTTCTCCTTAATGCCTTTTCATCTTCATAGGATAGATTTGGATTTCCAAGTGGGTGAGGTATTGCGACTGTTGGAACTATTCTATTTGCACCTACAGTTTTTGAAATTGGAACAATTGTACACATATGAACTACAGGCAATCCTGCCCTTTCAATTTCCTTTACCATCGTTGCACCGCAACGAGTACAAGTACCTCAAGTAGAGGTTAAAATTACAGCCTGCACACCATCCTTTATAAGCTCCTCTGCAATTTTTTGACCAAACTTTTTAGCATTTGCAACAGCTGTTCCATTTCCTACTGTTGAATAATAATATCTGTGGAGCGAACCTATTTTTCCCTCTTTTTCTAATTCCCTTAATACATCTACAGGTAAAACCCTGTCTGCATCTTTATTTGCATATACTGGGTCATATCCTCCGTGGGCTGTTTCATAGGTTTCATTTGTTAAATCATATACACCTTCAATATCGTATTTTCCAAATTTTGATGCACTTGAAGATTCAATCTTATCAGGGTTTCCCTTTGGAACAATACCACCAGAGGTTACAAGAGCTATCTTTGCATTTTCGATATCAACTATTGGAGGATTTGGTGCCACTCTATCAAAATCTGGCATTTTAAACTCTGTATCAAATTCCTCTCCCTTTATCTTTTTTATGAGCATATCAACAGCTCTTTTAGAACCTCTCTCTGATGCAAAATAGTTTATTCTGATTCCTCTTTCTATATATCCTTCCTTCTCAGGACTTTCTATTTCTTCCTCATTTATAAGTTTTAGTGCAAGAGAAGCCATCTTTGGTATAGCATCCCTCATACCTACTGCACTATCCTTTGTGGAAATTATATAAATATCCCTTTTATAAAGATCAACACCTGGGTTTTCTATATACATACCAGTTAAAACAGGTATGCTTAAATTTTCTTTAACGTGCTTACAGATACTTCCACAAGCACTTCCATATCTTCCTGCATTAAAGGCTGGACCAGCTATAAATAAGTCTGGCTCATATTTTTTTATCATCTCAAGAATAGTATTTTTTGCCTTTTCCTCATTTTCAGCATAGTAGGAATCACCACATATTATTGTTGCTACTATCTGTGCCTGTCCTTTAAAAGCCGCATTAAGTGCCATCCCTGGTCCTACAAATCCTTCCTTCACAAAGGGTTCAATATGGGCCTTATCTTCTCCACCTATCTGTCCAAAAAACTGATTTAAATAGTGAACAACCTTAATCATCTACTCCCACCTCCCCTGTGTCAATCTTTATATTGACTGTACATTTCTCTCATAGAACGTACTTCATTAGAAATTGCCTCAACATCAAGAACCATTTCCATCATTCCACACTGTTCATCATAAACAGTTGGATCACATTCATTTTTAATCTCTTCCTCAAGAATGTGATATACTCTAAGTCCTAATGGTACACCAGCTAATGGTCCTGCATAGGTTGGGTCTCCTGCTGTAACTGTTTCTGCAGATAAGCCAGCTGCCTCCGCCTCTGCACCACCAAGTAGTACAACAACATTTTCTGCACCATATTTTTCAGTTAAATCCTTAACTCTTTGTTGGATCTCCAGATCCATTGCACCTGCAGCAGTTCAAACAAAGCATTCTGTTGAAGCAAAAACAACTTCTGCCCCTGCACTCTTTGCACATTCTTCAATTGCAGGTCCTGGAATACCATCTCTATCTCCTATTGCTATAACCTTTCTTCCCTTTAATATCATAGTATTACCCCCTTTAAAATCCTTTTGCTGATAAATAACCAAATCCAACTTCACTGGTTGCGCCAGTAATAACCTGAATTTCTGCCTCTATTGAACCATCTTCTTTTAGTGAGCCTGCATATCCACCAGCAATGATGTTCGCAGCCTCCTTATGCCCAATAACCTTCTTCATTGGTGGAAGCACTATAAGTTCATTTGCATTTCCTGCAGTTACAACTGCATCTCCCTTTGGAGTTGAATCTGCAAGGGATTGTGAAGCTCCGTCTCTTCCTGCATATTCATCTGTAACAAGTACCGTTTTTATTCCCTTTTCTTCTATCTTATTACAGTTCATTACAAGGTCTGCATCAGGATTTCCAAATCCTTCTTCTGAAATTATTGCTGCATCTGCACCTATAAATTCAACAAGTTTAGCTGTGTAATTGGATGACCTTTCCTTGTCTGCAAGATAAACATTTTCATTTGTTATTATGCAACCTATAAAATTAATATCTTTTCCGTGTCTTTCATATAAGTCTTCTATAATTGGGTTGTTCATATGAACATAGGTTGGATTTTTGTCACAGGCAGAAACACAGTTTCCACTTACAATTGCACCATCAAATACCTCTGTAGGATAAATAAATGTTGGAATAATCTTCTTTGCATCAATCCCATATACATAGGTGTCGTGTAAAAGTCCCTGGCTTTGAAGCATATAAACATAAACAACCTTTGGTAGACTTGGATACATCTTTACTTGTTCAAGAAGAGGAAGCGTTTCATAAACCTTAATTTCATCTGGTTCTACATCTTTACCAGCCCTTCCAAGATAGCAGGCAGCCTTAAAACCTACCATCCTAACAGCCTCTTCGTGTTCGTGCTGTGGAAGATTGTCAACTGGTTCACATACCAAAACAACATTATTTGTTTTAGAAAATGGAGTATATTTTGCACCTTCGCCTGTCATATCTATTATACCTTCTTGGAAACCAACTATTTTTCCAGTTGTTACTACTGCTGCTCCTTTTAATATGTGAGTTCTACCTGAGCCTACTGTATCAACCTTTGAAATAAATCCTGGGAAAATACCTCCTTTTCCCTCAACCTTTACTCTTGGTTCAATTACATCCTTTACAGGGATGATTCTTACCTCTTCACCAGGTCTTGCAATTTCTACATCTATGCTTTTTAATCTCTCATCCCCTGATACTTCCTTAAGAAGTTCTTCTTTGTTAATGTACAAAACACCCTTTTCAACCTTTGTCACATCTGAAAACTGAACATCCTTGATAAATATTTTTCCAAGCTCAAGTCGCAATACCTTCACCCCCTATAGTTTACATTTTGCTGAATATTATTAATTTTTTATTCAAATAAGGAGACCTTGTCTCACTTATTCACAGAACTTTTTAATCATATTTTCAATATCTTCAACTGTATTGATTTTATCTGGTGTTAGAGTTTCTGCCTTTTCCCCATTAACATACATAATCATTGTTGGAAGTCCTAATACCTTCTGAGCTATTGCAAGTCTTCTATTTTGACTTGTATTTAAGCTACAGAACTTAATCTTATCTCCATATTTTTCTTCAAGCTTATGAACATCTGGCATAAGTTCAATGCATTTTTGGCACTTATCTCCCCAGTAATCAACAAAAACTGGCTTTTCTGTGTAATTTAAAACTTCAACTTCAAAATTGTCCTTATTAACCTCTAACATACTTTCCCTCCTATTTATTAAATTTTTCATTTATATATTCCTCTGCAGCAACAGCAGCAACTGCTCCATCGGCTGCTGCAGTTATAACCTGTCTTAGTGATTTTTGAACTACATCACCTGCAGCAAATACCCCTTCAACATTTGTCTTCATATTTCTATCTGTTAAGATATAGCCTCTATCATCCATTTCAACTTTACCCTTAAAAAGCTCACTTTTTGGTTCAAGTCCTACAAAAACAAAAACTCCATTAACAGCAAGTTCACTAATCTCTCCTGTCTTTACATTTCTTAATACAAGGCTCTCTAATATTTCATCTCCCTTTGCTTCCTCTACTACTGTATCCCAAATAAACTTTATCTTTGGATTGTTAAAGGCCTTTTCCTGTAGTGATTTAGCAGCCCTTAAAGAATCTCTTCTATGAATAATAGTTACTGTTTCGGCAAACTTTGTTAAGTAAAGTGCCTCAGTTATTGCACTATCTCCACCACCTATAACTGCAACATCTAAACCTTCAAAGAAATCCGCATCACAGGTAGCACAGTAGGAAACCCCTCTACCTCTAAGTTCAATTTCATTTTTAAATCCTGCCAGCCTGTATTCTGCACCTGTTGCTATGATAACAGCCTTTGATCTGTATTCTTCCTTTCTTCCCTTTAATATTTTGATATCATCAAAAAAATCCACCTCTACTATTTCATCCTTTGAAAAGGTTGTACCAAACTCCTCTGCCTGTTTTCTCATCCTTTCAACTAAAGCTGGACCTGTACAATTTTCAATTGAACCTGGGTAGTTTTCAAGTTCTGCAGTTGTTGCAGCCTGACCTCCAAACTTTTCCTTTTCAATTACTAATACGTCAAGTTTTGCTCTTGATGCATAAAGTCCTGCTGATAGGCCTGCTGGCCCTCCTCCTATTATTACAATGTCATAAATATGGCTCATCCCATCACTTCCTTTCAATTTAATGCATTTTTTATTAAATCAAAATCAATTAGACTAAAATCCTCAAGGATTCTGTGGTTATAAATAGATATTTTTTTGTTTTTTATAAGTTGTTGTGCCTTTAATATACTCTCTTCTATTATGTTAATGCTCATCAAATCTATCTCATCAAAGCACTGCCTTGATACTGCGACAGATTTATAGGGTGTCTGGTTTGGTTTTATACTTCCCATCAAAGGGTGGGTTAACAGCCTATGGCCTTTATGAACATAGTCTCTTACTGTTATTAAAATATCTAACAAAGATGCATCTGGGTTAAATATTACTTCATATTTAGTTTCTAAACTTGCTTTAGTTAAGGGATTATTAGTTACTATAACTGGTTTTAGTTTCAAATCCTACACCTCTTTTAATTCATAGGAATTAATTTTACTTTAAGCAAAAGTGTTTCTATACATATAAAAGCTAATATACAAATAAAAAAAGGATGTAGTTGCCTACATCCTCTGCCTTCACAGAGTTCTGTCCACAAATAGTACTTTTGCCTGAGAGTATCATAAAACTTGGCAAGCTTTACTTACCCCTTCGGCGCCCTTTTGGGTCTCTCCTATTTGCTTCATCCAGAATATTTACTTCCTAATTTCATTATACCTAAATTATAGCAATTTTGCTATTTATTTTTTGAATAGTTTTAATTATAAAAATAAATAACACCCCTATTGGGATGTTTAGGCTGTTAAAAAAGTCAAAATAAGATAAGCCCCTTGAAGGATTTCCTTGGCATTCCTTCAAGGGGCAATTCCATAACCATAGCTGTGTTATCAGATTATTTTTTATAAAACCATATTCCAATAACTCCTGGGCCGGAGTATGTTGCAACTACTGTTCCAACCTCTGCAAGAAGATACTCATCAACACCAAGCTCACTTCTAACCATACCTTCAAATTCGGCTAAATTTTCAAAGTCTCTTACAGTTCCTACTGCAAATAGTTCATCCTTTTCAAAACCTTCCTCTTGAACATATTTTATCATTCTTGTTAAGGCCTTCTTCATTCCCCTTGTTTTATCTAATATTTCAAGTCTTCCTTCTGTAATATAAATTATAGGCTTAATGTTTAAAAGTGTACCAATAGCTGCTTGAGCACCTGATAGTCTTCCACCCTTTTTAAGGTATTCTAACTTATCCAATGCAAATGCTACCCTTGATTTTGGTGCAAGTTCATTTAGTGTATTGTAGATTTCTTCTATATCTTTTCCTTCTTCTACCATTTTTGCCGCCTTTAAAGCAAGCATACCTGTCCCAAAGCTTACTGTTCTTGAATCCACAACATATACATCCTCTGTTTCAAGCATATCCTTTGCAATAAGGGCTGATTGATAAGTACCACTTAAGTTTGATGATATATGAATTGAAATTATTTTGTATCCTTCATCAAGAAGTCTTTTGTATTCATCACAAAATCTTGCAGGATTAACTTGAGAAGTCTTTGGAAGTTCCTCTCCTTCGTCAAGCATCTTAAGTAGATCATCTATTTTTAAATCTACACCATCATAGTAGTTTCTGTCTTTATAAGATACCGTTAAAGGAATAACTCTGATATTATACTTTTTCACAAGCTCCTTTGGAATATCTGCAGTACTATCTACAACTATAGCTATTTTATTCATCATACCCCTCCATTATTTCATATTAGGAAATCCTATTTGTCGTAACGCTTCATACGCAACAATAGATACTGTATTAGATAAATTTAGTGATCTTTCTGTTGTTTCTACCATAGGTATTCTTATTAAAGTATCTTTAAACTTCTCTCTAACGCTATCTGGAACCCCCGAAGACTCTCTACCAAACATTATAAAATCGCCCTGTTTGTATTGAACCTCCGTATACAGCTTATCGGCTTTAGTTGTTGATAAAAATATCCTTGCACCCTTATTAAGTTCTAAAAAATGTTCAAAGCTTTCATAGTAAACAACATCAACAAGCTTCCAATAGTCCATTCCTGCTCTTTTTAAATGCTTATCATCAATTAAAAAACCAAGTGGCTTAATAAGATGTAGTCTTGAATTTGTTAAAACACAAGTTCTTCCTATATTTCCTGTATTATAGGGTATTTCTGGCTGATATAAAACTATATTAAGATTCAATGCTATCCCTCCAAAACTACATATATACATTTTATTATACCAAGAGTCTAAAAAAAAAGTAAATAAAATTTAACTTAAAACAGACTGTTTAAGAATATTTTTGAGTAAAATTAATTTTAGTGACAAGTCAGTATAATTTTTATGTTAATTTAACTGCTAAATTAAGCCATTTTTAGTATTAAGTGATATAATAATGGTTATAGAAGTTATAATTCTTAATTTTATATAATATATATGAATAGTAAAAAGTGGGAGGGGTTTTAATGAATTTAGCAAGGACAAGACTTGGTGAAGCTGCAATTAAAGAAGCTGTTAAGTACATCTTGAAGGACCCAGAAAAGAATATCCCTAAAATTATAAGATGGGGAGAAAAAATAGCAATAAGAGAACAGGACAAAAAATATATAGCTAATATCAAAAAATATCTTGATGACCCAAACAGTAACTGGTATAAGTACACATATAAGCTATTAACAGAGATACATCCTAATGTCAGAGAAAGAGTTGGAATAAATTATTTCTTAAATGCAACTATGTTTGGTATACCTGTTCAGCTTGAAAACGAAAAGAAATATGATTGCAACATACCTTGGGCAATACTTATAGACCCTACATCTGCTTGTAACCTTAAGTGTAAAGGATGCTGGGCAGGTGAGTACAAGCCTTGGAATCTTTCCTTTGAAGATTTAGACAAAGTTGTAACCGAAGGCAAGGAACTTGGAATATATATGTATATATTCTCAGGTGGAGAACCACTTATGAGAAAGGATGATATTATAAAACTTTGTGAAAAGCACAACGAGTGTGCCTTCTTATCCTTCACAAATGGTACTTTAGTAGATGAAGATTTTGCAAAGGAAATGCAAAGGGTTGGAAACTTTGCACTTGCATTTAGTGTTGAAGGATTTAGAGAAGAAACTGATATGAGACGTGGTGAAGGTTGTTTTGATGCTGTTATGAAGGCAATGGACATATTAAGAGACTATGGATGTATATTTGGTTTTTCAACCTGCTATCATAGATACAATACAGAAGTAGTTGCATCAAAGGAATATATAGATTTAATGGTACAAAAGGGCTGTAGATTTGGATGGTATTTTACCTATGTTCCAGTTGGAAGCGACAGTGATGTAAACTTTATGGCAACAATCGAACAAAGAGAATATATGTATAGAAGAATAAATGAAATAAGAGCAACAGAACCAATATTTGTGCTTGATTTTTGGAATGATGGAGAATTTTCAAATGGATGTATAGCTGGCGGAAGAAGATATTTCCATATTAATGCTAATGGAGATTGTGAACCTTGTGCGTTCATACACTATTCAAATATGAACATAAAGGAACATAGTCTATTGGAAGTTCTACAATCCCCATTATTTATGGCATATAGAAGAAATCAACCATTTAATAATAATCTACTAAGACCTTGTCCAATGATAGATAATCCAGATGCCTTAAGAAAGATGGTAAAAGAGTCTGGAGCCTTCTCAACACAAGTTAATGATGATGAAACAGTAGATCAACTTGCCGATAAGCTTCAAGAATATGCAAAGGCTTGGGGCGAAAAGGCTGATGAAATTATGATGGCAAAGAAAAATATGTCTAAGGGTGCATAAATATTTAAAAAAGTGCTGTAGGTAAAGGCCCTACAGCACTTTTTATTTAAAAACTCTATTTAATATCCACGGTCTTTTTATACTTATTGCCTTTTTAGGACAGAGCTCGTGACAACAGAAGCACCTTATGCACTTTTTATAATCTATACTTGGAACCTTATCTCCCATTTTAAGTGCCTTAGGTGGACAACTCTCAACACATACCCCACACTTTATACAAATATCCTTTGAAAACTCTGGTCTTGGAGATAAATAAAAGGTTAAAAAATCCTCTACTCTCTTTGGAACTCTTCCTCTAAAGAAATTTACACTTCTAATTTTAGGAACTTTGAAGTTTGAAACATATTTATCTAAATCCTCACCTACTATATCTACAGTTTCTATGCCACCCTTTATTATTCCTCTCTCTAAACTTCTTTTTAGTGTAGGAACATCCTCTACCTTAAGTCCCATAATATGTGCTCCGCACACATCGAGTTCATAGGGGTTTTCCGAAGCTAATAGAAGTCCTACATTTTTAGGCACACCTGCAGTTGGTCCATCCCCCTCCATCGCAACTATTCCATCAATAATAGAGAAGGATGGTTTAACTGTCTCACATATATCAACAAGTAGATTTGAAAAATCATATATTTCAGGCATTTTGAAATGATATTCAACCTTTAATACTCCTGGTATCATTCCAAACAAAACCTTAACAGCACCTGTATAAACTGCCATACTATGGGTTTTTAACTTTGAAATAGTAATTATCCTATCACACTTGAAAGGTGGGTCAATCATAGTTAAAACTCTTGATATACAACCATCAGGTGTTTTGTAGTCACTGTATGAACAATCATAATTAAGTTCTGCTCCACTATTTTTAGCAGCCTCCTCTATTCCACATACCCTATAAAACCCTCTAAGCACCTTTTCATTGTATGGACCACCTGGGCTGTCTCCAATTATAACTCTACATCCGTTTTCAACAAGCCTTTTACTTACTGCCTCAATAACCATCGGATGTGTTGTTGCTGCTTCATCAGGGTGTTTTTTTATAACTAAATTTATTTTTAAAAAAACCGTCTCTCCCCTTTTGGCTATTTTATCTATGCCTCCATATAGTTTTATCATCTCATCAACTGCTCTATATACATTTTCCCTTTCATAGTCACTACATTTTACAGAATACACTCTACTCATTTTACCACCTCAATACATATTTTTTTTATTTCTATTTATTCTAATTATAAAGGAGGTTTTATAATGCTGTTTTACCCAAAACGTGCCTTTTTTGAACCCAAAACATTGGATTATCCTACAGGACAATATATATATAATAAACTTAAGGAATTAAATATTCCAGTATTTGTTGAAAATAAGTCTGTAACCTTTGAAAAGGACTTTGACAACATTCAAGAATACTATGCCTATGCCAAAGGTTCTCTTGTTGTCTCTGTTAAAAAAAGTATGAAACTTGATAGTTGCAAACCCTCCGCAGATTACCAATTTCCACTTGTTACAGGATGTCCCGCAAGCTGTCAATACTGCTATTTACAGTCTAACCCAAATATAAAGCCCTTTGCAAGAGTATATGCAAATGTTGAAGAAATTTTACAAAACAACGAAAAATACATAAACCAAAATAAGCCCAAAATTACATCCTTTGAACTTGCAAGCACAAGCGATCCTCTTTCTGTTGAACATTTAACAGGTTCTGTTAAAAAGGCTATTGAGTTCTTTGCACAGCAAGAATACGGAAGATTAAGGCTTGTTACAAAATTTGCTTATGTAGATAACCTTCTAAACATAGTACACAAAGGGCATACAAAAATAAGATTTAGCATAAATTCAAAATATGTAGTAGATAAATTTGAATTTAATGTAAGCCCTTTAATGGAACGATTAGAGGCTGCACAAAGGGTATATGATGCTAATTATCCCTTAGGTTTTATTATTGCACCTATATACTATTATGAAAACTATAAGGAGGAATATAGAGAACTGCTTGATATGCTGAGGGAAAAAATAAAAAACCCAGATAATGCTGAAATAACATTTGAACTTATTCAGCATAGATTTACAACAAAGGCTATGGATACAATATTAGCACGTTTCCCAAACACAGAAATAGACTTTTCAATGGAAAACAGACAACAAAAGTGGGGGCCCTATGGTGTTTATAAATATGTTTATAAAAAGGACATTTCCACTGATATGAAGGAATTTATGATATCAGAAATAAAAAGAAGATTCCCCAAGGCCGAAATAGAATACTTTACATAACTAAAGTGCCACCCAGGTGAAATGTGACATAATTCATTTTCTTCCAAATGTCACATTTCACCTGGGTGGCACTTTTTGGCGGAGAGGGTGGGATTCGAACCCACGGTGGAGTTACCCCCACGCCGGTTTTCAAGACCGGTGCCTTAAACCAACTCGACCACCTCTCCATATTCAATTGGTGACCCCTAGGGGATTCGAACCCCTGTTACCACCGTGAAAGGGTGGTGTCTTAACCACTTGACCAAGGGGCCATCTCTCTGGCACAGAAAATAATATACCATCTTATTAGACAAAAGTCAACATATTTTTTTGTTTTTTATAAAATTGATATGAAGATATTTTAAATATACATTGGCATAAATTATTTTTATGAATACAATCAGATTGTTGACTTAAATACAAGAAAGCCCCAAGAAAGGATTTTAAAAGGCTCTTTCATGAGCTTTAGCAATTCTTAGCTTTAGACGAAGAAAAAGTCAGTAATTCGGCACAGGACGTGCCGAGCCGAGCGGCCATCAGGACGATGGCATCACGAGGATGGGACTTTTTTAAATAAAGAAAAGCTTAGAATTGCTTTGCGAAATGAACCGATGCCCAAGAAATCCTTCAAGGGGCTAATCAATATATAACTTTTTGAACAGCTGTTTGTTTTAAGAAAAAATATAAACTTTTCTTAATTATTTTTAAGTTGAATTAAAAAAGCTAAGGTTATAAAATCTAATTATAATTTTATATAATTTTAAAAAACCAAAGCAGGTGTTAAAATGAAGTATATTATAAATACACTATATTTTTTATCAGGAAGGATATATGTTCCAACCCACCTTTTGGGAAGGAAAAATGTCATCATGCACATTAGTGACACTCCCTCAAACATCTATGCTTCGATAATTAAATTGGTAAAAAAAATTAATCCAAAATATATAATACATACTGGAGATATTGTTGATAATATAAAATTAGAGCTATATCCTAATAGATTAAATGAATACAAGGATTATGCCTCTATATTTATAAGTGAATTAGTTAAATACACAAGTAGTCGTATAATAATTGTTCCTGGAAATCACGACAACATTGATGTTATAAAAAAATTAGATAAGATTTACATAGTAGAAGAAGGTAGTTCCATTTCAATTGAGGATATAAATATTGGAGTTTCTCATAAGATAAATAATCTTCCAAAATACAAATGTGATTTTTACTTATACGGCCACGATAAAAGTAAGGGAAATAGGAATCAACTAAATGGAATTAATTCAATAAACATAATAGATATTGAATCTAAGAATGTTTTTCATCTTAAATATCCAATGGGAACTGACAATTATAGATTACTTAGAACAAAAATAGGAATTTAATTTTGGGGGGAAATTAAATGCTTTCACTTTTTAGATTAGGTCCTAAGATGATAGTTATAGGGAGCAAAAATCCTGAAGAGCTTTCTAATGAAATATCAAAAAGTTTTTCTGCTGTTAAAACAAATCTTATTGATGCCTTAAATTCTACTTATGAAAATTCAACAATTATATTTATAACAGAGCCAAATAAAAAGATAGCACATATTAAAGATATTTTAACAACAATCTATATAAATATGCCTTCTGACGAATTTTACAATAATCTCATAAATAATAGAATATGTGAAAAAATTAATGATATAAGAACTGCACCTGGAATTATAGTTATGCGAACTCAAGGAGACAAGGACAAAATAATTAGCTCTGTTGCATATGAATATAGAGCCAAAATGCTACCAATATTTGATAGCTTGGAAAATGGAGAATCTAACCAAACAATAATTTTATTTACTGAAAAACCTCTTAACAGTAGGTTAACTATAAATTCCTTTGATTCTACTACTCTACTAATAGATGAAAATATTACTACTATATCATCTAAATTGAGAAATCAAGCACTAAGATTTTTAAATGAGGGATTGGTTGATAGACCCTGGTATGAATTAAGCATACGCATATATGATAGATATAGCAAATACGATATGCATTATAAAAGATTATCCATTGCACTTGATAATTTAGATGTTGGATTTATATTAGGCGAAATGTGGACAAAAGATACTCCAAGGTTTCTTTTATCTGTCTTAGTATATCAGATAAAACTATTTACATTGCTTCCTCCAACTGAAATAAAAAAGATATTGCTTGGACTTGAATACACAGACGACGGTACAAGAATCGTTGATTTTGACTTAATCTATAAAAATAAAAAAATAGACTGGACAGAAGTTAAAGTAAATAATTTGGAACGTAAAAATCTTGGAATGATGTTTAGGGAGGAAATTTTAAAGACCTTATCTGATGAACAAAGGCAAAAGCTAATAAATCTTGAAAACATCATTTTAAATACAAGGGAGTAGATAATATCTACTCCCTACAGATTGTTGACAAACCTGTTCGTTAGCTAAAGTATAAAAAAAGCCCCATGAAAGGATTTTATTAGGCATATTTCATGAGCTTTAGCAATTATTGCTTTTCGACTTTGAAAAAGTCCGTAATTCGGCACAGGACGTGCCGAGCCGAGCGGCCATCAGGACGATGGCATCGCGAGGGTAGGACTTTTTCAAACAAAGAAAAGCTTAGAATTGCTTAGCGAAATGAACGAATGCCCAAGAAATCCTTCATGGGGCTAATAAATATATAACTTTTTCAACAGATTGAAGGGAGTAAGATTTTGTCTACTCCCTAAGTATTAACTCCTCTATAGCCTTTGCTACTCCATCGTTATCATTTGTATCTGTTACATAAGCTGCTATCTTTTTTATTTCTTCCTCTGCATTTCCCATTGCTATAGGGAAACCTGCAAATTCAAACATAGTCTTATCGTTTTCATTATCACCAAAACAAACTATCGCTTCTCTAT
This sequence comes from Caloramator proteoclasticus DSM 10124, assembly GCF_900129265.1. Taxonomy (GTDB): domain Bacteria; phylum Bacillota; class Clostridia; order Clostridiales; family Caloramatoraceae; genus Thermobrachium; species Thermobrachium proteoclasticum. The sequence continues at coordinate 20,958 of NZ_FQVG01000010.1, forward strand.
CTATATCAAAAAATTCCGCAAGCCTTTTTAATGCATTACCCTTTGACACTTCTTTATCCATTATCTCAAAGTTGTTCATATATGATGAAAAAATTGAAACATCCATATTATCTCTAATATATTTTTTTAGTTCCTGAAGCTTCTCTACCTCATCTTCAAGAGCCATAACAACAACCTTTAAGAAATTCTCTCCCTCTTTTTCAACAACATCCTCAAGGCTGTCTACTATCTGTATATTTATTCTTTCATCCTCTGGAACTGTTTCATTCCACTTTGAATAGTTCAAGGATGAATGTATGAGCTTTTCTGAATATATAGTATCAGTTGTGTATATGTGTGGATAAAATCCCCATTCTCTTGTAACCTTTATTATATCCAATAGAGTTTCTTTTTTTATGTATTTTTCATATATAACCTCATTTCTATCCTTTTCACGAATATATGCTCCATTTGATGCTATAATAGGTGCCTTTGTACCTATTATTCTTGCATAGGATTTTGCAGATGTGAAAATCCTACCTGTACAGATAACCAGCTTAATCCCCTTCTCAGATGCCCTCCTTAAAACATCCTTAGTATATTCAGTCACCTGCTTTTGGCTATTTAATAGTGTTCCATCCATATCCATTGCTATCAATTTGTATTTCAAAGCTATCATCCTTTCGCAAATATTCCCTAAAAATTATACTATAAAATAATAAAAATATAAAACATAAACTTTAACTTATATTCAAAATTTAAGGACAGGCTATTTTAGCCCGTCCTCAAGAAACTTCCACTCTAATACATCTCCATCCTTTAAAGTATATGAACCTGCACCTACAGAAGGCTTTACACCATTTACAAAATAGCACCAACCACTATTTGCACCATAATCCCTTTCCTTTAACCCTGCAATCGATGAAAAGTAAATACTACCTCCTGTTCCCTTTGCTCTATAGGATATCTTATTATCTATCAATACCTTCAATGTAACATCTCCTGCTGTTTTTGAATTGATATCTACATAGCCCTTATAAATTACTTTATTGTTTACTGTATCAATTATATAAACATTTGGTTTTAAAGTTGTAGATTTATTATCATTTGAGACATTGCTCTTTTCTGTTTTATTCCTACTCTCCTCATTCTTGTTTACACTCTTTGTACTATTTTTACTTTCTTTCTTTTTTATTTCACTCGCTTTATTCTGTTCTTGTTTTACAACCGCACTATCATTACCTTGGCTTTTGTCCTTAACACTATTTTCTTCAACCTTATCTTTATTTTGATCCCTTTGTTCTACCTTTTTTCCCTCTTTATTATTCAATTCAATATTCTCTACTTCTGACCTTTGAAGTATATTTTGTAAACTGCCTGCAAAGGATATTGCTGTAACTGATAAAACAAGCATTACTACAATTAGCAGTAACTTCTTTTTCATATAACTGCCTCCTAAGCTCTATTTTGCTTTTTAACTAAAACTGCACCTACTAATATCATTAAAAATGCTAATGCAACAGCTGTATTTGCATCAAACATATCACCTGTTTTTGGAAGTAGCTTCTTTGCTTCCTCCTCACCAGTATATTCAAATACCTTTAGCTTATTAACATCCACATTATTTCCAAAGAAATTATACTTTCCTGCCCTTTTAAACTCCCTTATTGCAATAAGTGCTCTTAAGGCTTGCTCTGTTGCCATATAGTCAGCCTTCTTATTCAATTCGTGGGCAAACTGGCCATTATTAACCCTAAAGCTTAAAAGTGCTGAATATAAATCTCCATTTGTCTTTGTAAACTTAAGTCCCTCTGGATTTTCTCCAACCGCAGTAAGTCCCAATATTACAAATGAAATTGTTTCACTAAAGCTTCCAAAGCTGTCGGGTATATATCCAGAATCTATCTGCATTTTAGATAGGCTATCAACAGCCTTATCTACTGCCGCCTTTACCTTTTCATTTGACATATAAGGTGAAAGGGCTGCAAGAGCAACACCAGTAATATCAGGGTTTATTCCCATCTCAGAATTTAGAGTCCATCCATATAGCTCTTTACCATTTTTATTAACTGTAACTGCCTTATCAAGTATAAAATCAACAAGTTTTTCCCTTGTTATTTTATAGCTTGACTTATCGGCTGTATAGTCTAACGCAATAAGTGCAAAAATAGCATCGTTTATAAGGAATTTATCAATGTTTCTTTTATTATAAAGTTCCTCCATTAGATTATACCCTACAAAGTTATATGGACTATATCCTGCTGCTGTTAATGTAATAATTAGCTTTTCTATATCTGTATTTGTATATTCATCTATTCCATAGGATTTAAGTTCCTTTGCTGCTTCCTCAATCAGCTTTTCATCTATCTTTTTTCCCATCTTTGAAAGGCTTAAAAATGCCCACATATCTAATTGGTTCTTTTCAATGTAACCTAAGGTTAAACTTAAGTCCTCTTCGATATTCTTCTTTATTAGGTTATTATTCTTTGAGATAACTTCAGTATAAGCACTATCTCTATAATCTAAACTTGGGCTGTTTACTCCATCAATATTAAATACACCCTCATCCTTAACAACAGTTGGTGACTTATCCACATTATAACCACTAATCCTATAACTATGGATTCCCTTTTCTAATCCTTCTATGTTTATCTCTCCATTTTCATTTGTTATATAATTCTTTTCATCAATCGTTACAATAGCACCAGCAATTGGAGTTGTTACCTCCTTGTTTTGATACCAGTCAAAATAAGTATATGAAAATTGGATTTTAAAAGGTTTATTTGGCTCTACTACATCTGGAGTAAACTTTATATTATTTGCATAAGCTGTTGTAGAATCTCCATAGAATACAACTATCTCATCACCATCGTTTGGAATATATGAGTCTATTGAAACCATTGGAGTCTCTATTTTATTTTTACTCTTTATATAATACATCCATCCATCATATCCACCAAATTTACCAGCCTTTAAACCATTTATTTCTTCAACATATTTGCCCCATTTGCTCTCTGTAACCTTATATGAAATACTATTATCACTGAGAAGTTTTTCTAATCCTAAAAGGGCAGTTTTTTCCTCTACTTCACCTCTTACAATAGTATCAAGTAATCCCTCTACTCTTACTGTGAATTTTGGCTTTTTTATTTGAAATTTAATTGTATCTGCCACTATATTAGGAATTTCATTTCCCTCTTTAAAATCATAAAACTTTAGCTCGTGTACTCCTTCTTCAAGTCCCTGTGGAAGTTCTATTCTATTTTCTATAACCTCTACGCTTTTTCCATCTATTTCAGCCTTAAATCCCTCTATTTTAGTTACTGTATTAGTCCAATCATTATAATTATTAAACGTGATAGTCAATGCCTTATTTGGACTTAAGGTTGAGAAACTTATATCATTAGCTAAATATGGCTTTGGATAACAGCCATAGTATAGTAATAGTTTTTCACCCTTTTTAAGTTCAGTTCCATCAATTGAAGTCATAGGCACTTCATACTTTCCATCCCTTTGGATAGCATACATCCAACCTGAATAATCACCTAAACTTCCTTCCTTAAGTCCATTAACTTCTGAAATATACTTTCCATAACTACTGTCCTTTAATACATAGGTTATTCCCTTTGATTTTAAAACCTCATCTAAAGCATCAAGGGCGTTAGTCTTTTGTGTCTCTCCCTCTGCAATTATCCCCTGATTGCTCTGAACAACTACATATACACTGCTTGAATTTGCTAAAGCTTGCTTAGGAAGTATTGCTAAAAATTGTAATAGTATAAAGATAGAAAGAACTACTTTGGAAACTGTTTTTTTCATACATCTCCCCCCACTTCTTTAATATATGTTACCTCCAGCCTATTTTTAAATCGTTTTAGTATCTTGTACATTTCATCATAAAATAGAACTGAGAAAATAAAGTTTGAGCTTGAATGGAGTACATCAAATACTAATCCTGATAAATAGGCTATGGTAATTGTTTTTATATTAATAGGCCTGATAAAGCCTATAATATGCCAAAGATTCATAATCCAATCAAACATAAAGCCATAAAGAAAACATATTATTGAAAAATACTCTAATTTTATCTTTTTTCTAATAAAACCCGAAAGCATTCCAACCAATCCCCAAGCAAACATCTGCCATATTGTCCAGGGACCGTGGCCTAGAAAAATATTTGAAACAAAGGCAGCTACATTTCCTACTAAAAAACCAACAAAGGGGCCAAAAACATTTCCAGATACTGCAACTATAAAGGTAGTTGGTTGAACATTTGGAATTGCACCAAAAGGAATTCTAAAAACACCTGCAATTGCACCTAATGTTGCAATAAGCCCTATCTCCTTTGTCCCCATTTTGCTCCTTTCAAAATATATAAAGGCAGCAAATAAAATTAAAATTAAAGAAAGGTTTATAAAAAGTTCAATGTTCACTTATTTCCCTCCAAAGCTTCTATAAACTGTTTATAGGTAAAAATTCCACCCTTAAATTCTCTAATCAATTTATTTATCTCTGTTGTATAAAAGATGCAATCCTCTAATACCTTTCTATCTCCCATCTCTGCTATCTCACCATTAAACATTAATATAAACTTGTCACAAACCTCTGCTGCAAACTCTATATCGTGTGTAATCAAAATTATAGATACACCTTCATCTGCAAGACTTTTAAGTATTTTCGCTATTTCACCTTTATTATTATTGTCTATTCCCCTTGTAGGTTCATCTAAAAGAAGAACCTTAGGTCTTAATATAAGTGTGTTTGCAAGGGCAAGCCTCTGTTTCTCTCCACCACTTAAATCCCTTGGATTTTTATCTTTATGTTTATATAAATCTAATTTTTTAAGTATATCATCTACAATGCCTTTATCCTTTATATTAAAATTCTTAAGAGTAAATAGAAGTTCCTCATAAACTGTATCCTTCGTAATATAGTCATTTGGATTTTGAGAAAGATATCCTATTTGCTGTGCCCTATCCTTTACGCTTAATTTATTCATAGTTTTTCCATCTAAAAGTATATTTCCCCTATAATCAACAAGCCCTATGATTGACTTTAAAAGTGTTGATTTTCCTGCACCATTTGGTCCTATTAGGGCAGCTATCTCTCCACTTTTAATGCTAAACCCAACATTTTTTACAGCAGTAAAACTGCCATATTTTACTGTTATATTATCAACCTTAAGCCTATCTTCTCCTTTTTTTTCTCCTTTATTAATGCTCTTTAAACTTATATCCTTCAACCTACTTTTTATTAATCTACTATCTGAAGGATATTGTTCAATTCCTATTTTTTTCGCAACCTTAATTCTTGAAGGAAGAAATTGATTTACTTCACTATTATTTATCCTATAAGCCTCTTCCTTTGTTCCTACAAATTCAAGCCTTCCATCCTTCATAACTATAAGTTTATCTATACTGTCAAACCATCTTGACACCCTTTGCTCTATGACAATCACATTTATCATAAGCTCTCTATTTATCTTTTTTACAATATTTAATATTTCATCTGCACTAACAGGATCAAGCTGTGAGGTTGGCTCATCCAAAATTATACACCTTGGCATAAATGAAAGTGCTGAAGCTATTGCAACCTTCTGCTTTTGTCCACCAGATAAAGTTGAAATGTCCCTATCATATAAATCTGTAATTCCACAAAACTCAAGTGACTCCCATATTCTCTTTTTAATAGTACCTTCATCTAATGCTATATTTTCAAGACCAAAGGCTATTTCCCTATATACCTTATTCATCAAAAGCTGCCTTTCAGGATCTTGAAAAACCATAGTAATAAGCGATGCTCTTCTTCTTTCATCTATCTTTAGTATTTCTTCGTCATCTAAAAGAACCTTGCCTCCTATTTTACCACCATAAAAATTTGGTATTGCTCCTGTTATACATTTTGCAAGAGTGGATTTTCCCGAACCAGAATATCCCGCAACTAAAATAAACTCTCCATCCTTTATTTCTAAATTTATATTATCTAACGCCTTTTCATTAGAGTTTGGATAATAATAATTTAAATTTTGTATCTTAATCTGCATATACATTCTCCTTGTAGTAATAATTAATTACAAAGGTTAAAACAAAAACTAATACACATACCGAAAAGGTAAAAGGATTTAGTGGCAATCTATAATCATCATATACATTGTAATCAGTAAGCTTTTTAAAAATTAGAAAATAGAAAATAGATATTATACTTATTATTGAAACCAAATAATCAATATGTTTAAATTTGCTTTTATTAAATACACTTCTTTTGCCTGATAAAAAACCTCTTATGTAGGCAGACTCTGATATATCAAAGGAAGCTTCAAGAGATTCCTCTATTAAAACAATAATAAGTGGAATTTGTGCCTTTATCCTTTGGAATCTACTTTTACTGTTAAACTCAACCCCTCTAACTTGATAAATATCCCTTAAATCCTTTAATTTCTTTTTCATCGTAGGAATGAGTTTAAAACAAACCATAAAAAGCAATGTTGTTTTTGGCATCTTTGATGAAAAAAAAGATAATGCTGCATCTGAATCTATAAAAATTTCAAATATATAAAATAAATAAATTATTATTAGAAGTTTTACTGCAAACAAAACACTATATATTAAATTTTCAAGAGTGATATACTTGTTAAAAACATTAAAAAGCACTAACACTCCTGCATTAACAAATAGCGAATTTATGAAAACTGTTATAACCAAAAGTGGTAAAAATATCTTTATTGTTGAAATTATAAGTTCCTTTTTATTAAAATATAAAAACACAGCTAATTCACAAATTAAAATACTGAATAAAATCAAAGGATTTATAGTTAAAAAGGATATAGAAACCATCATTAGTGCATATAAAATTATAGACAATATATGTAAAGAATCTCTATTCATTTTTTTCACTCCATAAATGATTATCTATGATTAAATATTGAAAATATCTAAGTTAATTTTATTAAATACTATACTTCTATTTATAATTCCCTTTTATCATAAAAAAAAGGCCCAGTAAGGGCCTTAAAATACTATGCTTAATATTTTAAGTCTCCCTTCCCTCCGAAGGTAACTTTATCCCTTTACAGGCAGGTTTCCTGGCTTGTGGTTCATCCTCTACCTAACCTTCCCAATAAGGTGGTATACTTAGGCTTCGTCACCACTCACAGTAGCGGGGGCTGCAACGGATTTTAACCGTTTTCCCTTTTAACCATAAAATATGGCACCTGTAAAAATATTTACTTTTCAAGTATAATATATAATATTCTAAGAAAATAATCAACGTTTTTTAAAAATTTTCTTTATATTTATCCAAGTTAACATTTTACTATTTACTTAATCATAATTTTAATATAAACTAATTTAAAACAGTATTTCGGAGGGATGGTATGGAATATATTTGCCCATTATGTAAAACTGAAGGAGACATAGTACAAAGAATAACTATTGAAAGTCTTGTTAATGACCACTTTAAAAAACATTTAAAATCCAGCGAATATGGTCTATGTAAAAATCCAGATTGCGATATAGTTTATTTTAATAATGAAACATCGGAAGTATATTTCCAAAGAGATATAAAGGTACCTGTTTGGTATAAAAATCAAGAAAATCCTATCGTGTGCTACTGTGGAAATGTTACCTTGAAGGATATCATCGAACTTGTAGTTGAAAAGCAGGAGGTTAAGACGTTTCAAGAATTAGTTAATGCAACTGGTGCTATGAAAAACTGCCGATGCAAAACACAAAATCCATCAGGAAAGTGCTGCAAAGAGGTTTTAGAGGATGCCTTTAATTATGCCATAAGTCTAATTAGCGATAAACCTAATCAAAATCTTTTATGAAAATAAATACGTTTTTAGATATTAATATATAAAAAATAGAATTTAGCCCCATTAAGGATATATTAACCTAAAATTCCTTTTTGGGGCTTTTTAATATAAAACTTATTAATAAGTTATAAGTGATATGACTGCCATTAATAAAACTCCCGTTAAGGCACTTATACCATAAAGAAGCCCTATAATTTTTACCGCATCAAGCTTATTTTTAGACTCCTTTACTAAAAATATTAAACCTAAGCCTGCATTTGCACATAGCCCTGCAATTGCACTTTCAAAACTTATTATTCCCAAAACAAAAGCTTGAATTATTCCAACTGAAATTGCACAGTTTGGAATAAGTCCAACCAATGAAACAAACATAGGCTGCAAATAGGATGATCTACCTAAAATACCTACACTTTTATCAATTTGGAAGGTTTCCACTAAGTATCCAAGTGCTAAATTAATTAAAAACATATATACAAATATCTTCAGGCTCTTTTTAATTGAGTGATATAGAACTTCTTTGAAATCAAAGTGGTCTGTTAAACACTCATCGGTGGCTGCAAGTTCTGCTCCTGTATCGTTTACTTCATTTACTCTGGACTTTAGCACAAAATCAACTAAATATCCCCAAACGACAGCAATACTAAACTTAAGAAGAATAAAAGGTAGAACCTTATCCATAGCTTCTGTATTTGAAATTAATACAGGAAGTGCCTCATCAGAGGTTGCTAAAAATATTGATAAAAGTGTACCTAATGTAATATAACCCTGAAAATAAAACATAACTCCAAGTATTGAAAAACCACACTGTGGCATAATACCAAGGGCTGCACCAATTATAGGTCCAAACTTTCCTGCACTTTTTATCTTATAATCATACTTTTTTCCAATCCTATGTTCAATGAACTCGATGAAAACAAAGGCTACTATAAGTATAGGTAGTGCTATTATTGTATCGTGCAATGCCTCGTGTAAAAATTCCATAATACCCCTCCTCTATTTGCAAATAACTTGCATTATCTATTATAATATTATTCCCAAATTATATCAATATATACATAAAATTTTAAATATTAGTTTCACATTAAATAAAAACACCATAAGCAATGTGAAGCAAAAGATATATACCTATAAGCTCTAAAGCTTATTTCATACATCTTGTTACTTCACTAATTGTTTATGGTGTCATAAAAATATTATTTTAAAACTTAAAAACCTACATCCAAATTAACCAAGCTACTACATATCCAGAAATTACAGCAGATAGTGTAAAAGGTACGCTTAACTTCATAAAATCCTTTGTCTTAACTTCATATCCTTCATTTCTTAAAATACCCAGTGTAGTTATATTAGCCGATGCACCAATTGGAGTAATATTTCCACCTAATGTTGCACCAACCAAAAGTCCATAGTATAGAACATATGGTTCAATCCCTATACCAGCTGCCACCTTTGCTGCAACAGGAAGCATTGTTGCTGTATATGGAATATTATCAATAAAGGCTGAAACCACAACAGAGAACCAAACAAATAGGGAATATATTGTAAATAGTCCCCCATTACCAAACTTTAAAAATAGTTTGCTAATGTCGTTAATAACTCCAACTTCTGTTATTCCGCCTATTATTATAAAAAGAGACATCAAAATTAATATTGTCTGATAATCTATTTGTAATAGAGTTACATTTAGAGCATCTTTATTTTTATTGATTAAAAGTTCCTTAATTAATCCTATTTGCAATAAAATAACACATATTAAACCATTTGTAATGGAAGGTTTATTTGGTATAAATGATGCTAAAATTAAAAGAACAACCATTGATAAAATAAGATATGTTGGGAACATATCCTCAACCTTTTCCCTCTCTTCAAGGTGGATAGGCTGATTGTATTTTCTAAAAAATACTACAAGAACAAAGGCTGACACTATCGCACCAAGCTGAACTATAAAAAATAATCCTATTCTTCCCTTAAAAAAGAAGAAATCTAAAAAATCCATATTTGCAAATCCACCAAGAAGCAGCGATGTAGTATCTCCAACCAATGTTGCAGCTCCCTGTAAATTTGAAGAAATAGATATTGCAATTAGCATATATACAGGTGATATATTTATTCTTCTTGCTAAATTTAGTGCAACTGGTGCAACTATAAGAACTGTTGCAACATTATCTATAAAGGCTGAAACAATCCCTGCAAATAAAGATAGAGATATAATAACCCATTTTACAGAACCAACCCTATCGACTATAAAATCAGCCATTGCAGCAGGCATCTTGGATTCAATAAAAAGTGAAACTATCCCCATAGTTCCTGTAATCATTAAAATAACATTCCAATCTATAGTGCTAAAGACCTTGTTGTAAGGAAGAATTCCCAATATCACAAACAAAAATGCCACAACAACTGCTACCTGCGTTCTATATTTTGGCATAAGTATTAGAAGTAGGTACGTCAATAAAAATAATATTACTGCTAAAGTTTTCATCATTCGTCCCCCTTATTTCAATATACATTTAAATATAAACCTCTTAAAATGCTTTTTAGGCACTACTGCATAATCTACTACTTTAAATCCAGCCTCATCTAATTCCTTTCTTATGTCGCTTACAGCAGCAATCACAGCCTCCTTTGTTATTCTTGCCGCAGACTTTAAAATATGCATTATCTCTTCATCGGAGGTTATTGATAAAATTCCATAGGGTAAATCAATTATAGCCAAATCATATTTTTTATCCACATTAGCTATATCTTTATTTTCAACCTTTACATCATATCCGAAAAACTCAATATTTTTTACTGCATTCTCTACTACCTTATCATTTATATCATAACCTTCTATATCTACTGAAAGTGCCGCTGCCTCAAGAAGAACTGTTCCTACACCGCAGCAGGGGTCTACAACCTTTTTATTAAGATTATCCCCAAGACCTATGTTTAGCATACTTCTTGCTATTCTAACAGGAAGTGCATTGCAGTAATAAACAGGTTTATGTTCGTGCTTATGCCATTCTCCACTATTTTTTATGTATCTTCCAAATATCCAAGTTCCATCAACTAAAGTTAATGCAAACATAACCTTAGGATTATAAACATCAACATCTCCCTCTATTCTCTCTCCTATTATCCCCTCAAGCCTGTGCTTTTCATTAAATTCCACCTTTACCTTATCATCTACATCAAAATACTTTACTTTGTATTTTTCTTGGTTTATATTAAGCTTCTCAACCTTTTTAATTAATTCATCAAAACTATTTGAACTTGCTAAAATATCTATTTTATACTTTATAAAAACACTTCTATCTATATCAAAATCCTTTTCACTTAAAAAATATTTTTCACTTAAATCCTTATTAAAAATTACCCTCATTTCTAAATTACATAAATCGGATTCATCTGGCCTGTAATTAATGTAATACAAAAACATACTCTCACCTCAAAATTTAAGGCTGCATAACGCAGCCTAATTATCAATTCTTTATATTATCCCATACATAGGCTATTTTTGCAACCTTTCTACCTTCAACATCAACTACAACTTCCCTAAACACTTTTCCACCCATCTTTTCATAGAATTTTCTATTTTTATTATCCTTATAGGTCCAAACAATCAAATTTTTAATATTTTCTTCAGCTAATTTCTCAACTGCTGCATTAAAAAGCATTGTTCCTATCCCCTGACGTTGATAGTCACTATACACATAGATTGACTTAATAACTCCTTGATAATTTTCAAAACCATCTGTTGAAAAAACAATAAAGCCAACTAATTCTCCATCCTCATTTTCTGCAACAAACATAAATTCTCTTGTTTCTGGATCTTCAAATAGTCTATCAAGCCAAGTATCCTCAAGTTCATCATAGGTTCTATGTTCTAAAAATTCATTTGGAATTATTCCCTCATAAGTATCCTTCCAAACATCCATGTGTATCTTGGCGACAGACGGGACATCACTTGGAATAGCTTCTCTAACCAACATTACAACTCCTCCAAAATATAATCTTATTATATTTATATAAAATCTACGAATTTATTTTACATTTTTATTATACAAAAGTAAAGAAAACTTAGAGGGAATAAAGCTCTATATTTATCTTTTTTTCCTTAAATATCGTAATTATTTATATTTATTTAAATTATAGTCCTGCTGCTGTGTTAATATTCCTATAATGTGCCTCAACATATTCATTTGATGTATCCTGACTGTGTGGGAGACTATTTTTTAAGTATAAATCAAAATGGCCTGTTACTCCATTATTTGTAATTGTCTGTGCACTGTGGGGCATACCAGATAATGAAGCTGCTATGTTCATACCATCCTTATAAATAACAACTGGCCTTGGATTCCACTGCCAAGTTCCAAATAAGCTCCTCATTACCTCTGTATCCTCTACTGTTAAAGGTTCCACATCACTATGGTTGTATCCTCCCATCATCTTTACTTTAAACTGTTTGCCTGTCTGAACATCGACTATTGTAAATATATCTCCTCTTTTTATTATGTACTGTCCCTCTAAAAACCAATCTACAATTTTGCCCCTTGTTGAAGGATAGGTTGCTTCACCTGGGGTAACTGTATATACCCTTGGTGCATATCCTGATATTGCTATTTTATCCCCAGCATCAAGCCAATCATCGGGAGACATATAATTATATCTTAATATGTTGTCAACTGTAGTGTTAAACTTTTTAGCAACAGAATAGACAGTATCCCCAGGTTGCACCACATAAGTAACAGCAGGCCACTCATATACAGGAGTTGGAGTTATTGTAGGTGGTTTTACTTCCTCTACATTCTTCTCTGGAATAAAAAGCCTCTGACCAACATTTATTATATCTGTTGTCAAATTGTTTAATCTTTTTATCTCATCCACTGATACCATAAAACTTTGGGCTATCTTCCATAGTGTATCCCCTGATTTTACTGTATAGAAGCTTCCATAGACAATATTCTCTTTTACCTTTAATATCTGCCCTGGATATATAGTATCCGTAGTCATATTATTTAAAGTTTTAAGTTGTGATACAGAAATACCAAAGCTTTGAGCTATCTTCCATAATGTATCTCCCGATTTTACTGTATATGTATCATAATAGGTTAATGCTTCCTTTATTTCTTCCCTCAATCTTAAGGTTTGACCAACATATATAGTATCGGTTTTTAAATCATTGAGGCTCTTTATTTTATCTATAGAAACACCAAAGGTTTGAGATATTTTCCATATAGTATCTCCTGATTTTACTGTATAAAATTCTGGAATTTGCTGTGAAGTAGTAATAGATGCCTTTGCCTTTGTCCCTAATGCATCCATCCCAAGAGGTATAGTTGCAAGGAGCATAGTTCCAAGCATTATTTTAGCAGAGGATATTTTTATGTTTGGGAATTTATCCTCTATTATTTTTTGCACATATTCCTTTAAATCCTGAGAGTTTTTCTTTATAATTTCGCCAAGTTCAGAAGAAATCTCAACTGAATTTGTATTTACATAAAGTATAAGTACATAATCATCTCTATGTCTTTCTAAATTATATCCACGAAAGATTGACATAATAGCACCTCCTTCCCTTTATTTTTTCCAAATATGAAGATTTATATTTATCAAAAGGATATAAAGTAAAAAATCCGCCATAGGCGGATTCAGATTGTTGACAAACCTGTTTGGTATCTAAAATCTGAAAAAGCCCCATGAAAGGATTTCAATAGGCTCTTTCATGAGTTTTAGCAAATCTTGCTTTTCGACTTTAAAAAAGTCCGTAATTCGGCACAGGATGTGCCGAGCCGAGCAGTCATCAGGACGATGACATTGCGAGGGTAGGACTTTTTTAAACAAAGAAAAGCTTAGATTTGCTTAACGAAATGAACCAATGCCCAAGAAATCCTTCATTGGGCTATGCAACATCATATAATTATTTCAACAATCTGAAAAAAATCCGCCATAGGCGGATTTTTTCAGGCTAAATTTAATGCTATTTCCATCATCTTTGTAAATGTAGTTTGTCTTTCTTGTGCTGTTGTTTCTTCTCCTGTAATTACGTGGTCTGAAACTGTTAAAATTGTTAATGCATTTACTCCATATTTTGCTGCAAGAGTGTATAGTGCAGTTGTCTCCATTTCAACTGCTAAAACTCCATACTTTGCCCATATCTTATAGAATTCTCTATCATCGTGATAGAAGGAGTCTTCTGTTAATATATTTCCTACCTTAACATCTATACCATTATTTTTTGAGTATTCATAAGCCTTGTATAGAAGATCAAAGCTTGCTGCAGGGGCATAATCTAATCCATTGAAGTTAATTCTATTTATATTTGATGTAGTACAGGATGTCATTGCCAATATAATATCTCTAACCTTTATATTTTCATTTATTGCACCGCAAGTTCCTATTCTAATTAGGTTCTTTACTCCATAGGAATTAATCAATTCGTTTACATATATTGATATTGATGGAACTCCCATACCTGTTCCTTGAACTGAAACTCTCTTGCCTTTATAGTATCCTGTAAAACCATACATTCCTCTTACTTCATTGTAGCATTCAACATTTTCTAAGAAATTTTCTGCTATAAACTTTGCTCTAAGAGGGTCACCAGGTAATAGAACTGTTTCTGCTATTTGACCTTCCTTTGCACCAATATGTACGCTCATATTATTCCTCCTATCTTAAATAAATTTTGTATTAATTTTCTAAATATTTTGCAAAATAATCCAGTGAGAGTCCATTCATAATATTAACACAACTCTCTTATCAACTCAATAGTTTTTTCTAATAATTCAAAATTCTATGGTATAAAATAACATATAACCACGCCACCTATAAGCGACGTGGTATAATTTTAATCATCTACCTTAAATCCCTTTTTCTCAACTATATATTTAATTTTATCCTTTATAACTTGATTTTCATCAAAATAAACATTAACAGTACCCTCTTGGTAATCAACATCAACATCCTGTATACCTCTTATTCCTGTTATTATGCTTGCTATCTCTTTAGCTGAAGTTTCATCGTGCATCGATGGTACTTTAAAAGAATACTCCTTCATTATATGCACCTCCCATTATTATTTTGCCCAAAAGCCACTATAAAATCCTAATAGGATTAAAATCTATTATGTCGCAGGAGGTACATATATATTCTATTCCATCTATAATACCATTTTCACATATATATCTTGCATCATAATGTATGTGTCCATACACAACCTTTTCAACCCTGTATTCTTTTAAAACATCTACAAACTCTTGATTAACTGCAATCTTTGTAACTGGAGGATAGTGCATCATAACTATAAACTTTTCATACCCTGCTTTTTTTGCACTGTCAAGGGACATTTTAAGCCTTAAAAGTTCCCTCTTATGTACCTTTATATCGTGTTCATCATCTGTATTTTCTAAGTTTATCCACCCTCTTGTTCCACATATTGCATATTCATTGTAAGGAAAATGGGTGTTTTGAATAAAATACATATCTTCAAATAATGAGTTAATCTTAGTAATGGAAGTCCACCAATAGTCGTGGTTGCCTTTTATAAATACCTTTTTGCCATTTAGACTATGTATAAACTCAAGGTCCTTATATGCCTCCTCAAGTTTCATTGCCCAGGATATATCACCTGCAATTAAAACAACATCATCTTCATTTATATTCTGTTGCCAGTTTTCCTTTATTTTTAAATGATGTTCCCTCCACAATTCTCCAAACACATCCATTGGTTTATCCGTTGATAAGGATAAATGTAAATCTGATATTGCATATAGTGCCAAATTATCACTTCCCAATTTTATTTTTTATTTTGATATTTAACTTTATTATATTTTTCCGATAACTTAATAGGTGATTTTTATGAAGATAGAAGCTTTAGAAAAATTATTAAACAACTACTCAAATAATAACAAAAAACTATATGAAGGTTCAACAATTAACGCAAAAATTATTGCCCTCGAAGATAATAAAGGTGCAATTAAGCTCTATGATGGTACTATTATTCCTGCAATATTTGTTTCTGAAGATATTAAAAAGGGCAATCAGTTTTTAAAATTTAAAATAGAAAAAGTAGAAGAAAACCAAGTAATTGTAAGATTGATTGGTGATTCTAAGGAAAAACCCTCATATTCTAACCTAAAATCAATTTCAGATAATCTATCAATCCCCTTTAATAAGGTTGAAGAAATAGTAAATTCACTTATTAAATTTAATCTTCCTGCTACAGATGAAAATGTATTAACTCTCTTTAATTCCTTAAAATCCTTAGAAGCACTTAAAACATTAAAGGATGAAGATATAAAAAATATATTTAAAAACTTTTTAAACCTTGAAATATCTGAGGAAGACCTATCTTTTGTTAAAATTCAAATTCAAGCTCTTAAAAACATCGACATAGATTTTTTAACCTTCTTGCTTGAAAACAAAATTGATATATCTATAAAAAACCTTTTAAACACAAAAAAGGTTTTAAATGGAAACGACTTTATAAATTTCATAATACAAAAATTAAATCAAAACCATTCATTGAATAAAGTCTATACTTTAGAAAATATATTCGAGGAAATATTAAAAAATACTGAAGTATTAAAAAACAATGCTGATTTTATCGAAAAATTTGATATAATTAATTTGTTAAGTAAAAATTATAATTTTTATTTCTTCAACACCAGCGTAAATGACAATGTATACAAAAATAGCATAATAATAAAAAACAAATATAAAAATAAAAGGGTAATAGATATTAACGATGTAAAATTATATATAAAGGTTGATACTGAAAATATAGGAACAATAGAAAACTATATACACAAACATAATGATAATATAATTATAAATATTAAATGTGATAAAAAATATATAGATTATATTAAAGCAAACTTAAAAATTTTAAAAGAGTCACTAAACCAAATTGGACTTAATTTGATAAACTCATCAGTTGAAGAAATAAAAACACCTCATAAAGATATTATAAACTTCTTTAATGATTTTATAATTAATGAACTGGATGTGAAGGTATGAAAAGGAAAAAGGCAGTAGCACTTAAATATAATAAGGACTATAAAGCACCTGTTGTAACGGCTGTTGGTTTTGGTGAAATTGCAGAGAAAATTTTAAACAAAGCAAAGGAAAATGACATACCTATTGTAGAGGATACAGTCTTAGTTGAGAAATTAAGTAAAGTTGAACCTTCTTCTCCTATACCTGAAGAGCTTTATGAGGCGGTGGCAAGAATCATAGCATTTATATACAGCTTAGATGAAAAACACAAAAAGAAGGAGTGATTAATTTGTCAGATATATTTTCAGGTCTTGAAGATTTGGGATTTAAAAATGTAAAACTTAATATATTTGAAAAGGAAGAAGAAAATAAAAAAGAAGTTGAAATAAAAAATAAAACTGTAGATACATTTTTATACGAAAAAACTATGCTCTGTCCCGTTTGTAATACAGAATTTAAAACAAAGGCATTAAGAAATGGAAAAACAAGACGCGTAGGAAGCGATACCGATTTAATGCCAATTTATCAAGGACCTAATCCACTATTTTATGATGTTCATATATGTCCAAGCTGTGGATACAGTGCCCTAAATCAATATTTCGAAAAGGTAAAACAAGAGCAGGCCCTTTTAATTAAGTCAGTAATTACTCCAAAGTTTAGACCTAAAAATTATCCCGAAGTTTATGATGAAAATATTGCAATTGAAAGGTATAAACTTGCTCTTTTAAATGCGGTGGTAAAAAAGGCTAAAAGTAGCGAAAAGGCATTTATTTGTTTAAAAATTGCTTGGATGTATAGACTATTACAAAATAATAGTGAGGAAAGAAAATTTTTAGAACAGGCCTACGTGGGGTTTAAGGAATCCTTTGAAAGGGAGGCCTTCCCAATCTGCGGTATGGATAATTACACACTTTCATATTTAATAGGTGAACTTGCAAGAAGGCTTGGAGACAATGATGAAGCACTGCTTTGGTTTAGCAAAGTCATTGTTACACCAGGTGTAAACCCAAGATTAAAGGAAATGGCAAGAGATCAAAAGGATTTGATAAAAGAAAATGCCCTATAAACAGGGCACTTTTCTTTAGAAGTTATTAATGATGCTTATAACTTCATTTTCTATCATTTCCAAGTAATTTCCTTCCCTATACTCTACTGTTTTCCTCTTTATATCATCTTTAGTAAGACCAATTAAACTTCTTTTAAAGCTCTCTGGGAATTCTATAATCATTCCTCTTAATGAGTTATCTTTATTTATAAACATTGCTGTTGGAATTTTTGCCTCACCTGTCAATTCTCTTAAAAATTCTTCATTCCCCTGCCTTTTAAGTATTTTTACATCAATCCCCAATTTTGTACATAAAAATTGAATAAATGGGAATAATACTAAACAATCAGGACAGTAGTCCTCGGAAAATAGCAAAATATTAAAATCCCTATTAACCTCTAAAAGTGCTTCATTTAAATTTTTTAAGTTATTTACTCTACTAAAAAACTCCCTATGATTTTGGTATTTTTGTTCATCATAAAAGCTTAAATACTCCTCTACCAAAAAGCCCTTAATTTCATCAAACATAATTTCACCACCACACTTTTTAACAATATTATAAACCAAAAATCAACACTATAATAGGGGTTATAAATATGAATTATGAGTTTAAAGCAAGTTTTATCAGTAATGAAATAAACCTTTATAAAATTGCAAACCACTTTGGTATAAACAAAAAATTTAAATGGGAAGAACCCTTGATTTTAGATGACAGAAATCTAAAAGGAATCATACCTCATCCAAACAACAAATATGTATATATATTCCACTTTGGATGTATTGTTTCTGCAAATCTTGCCTTCCACGAACTTAGAGATGTAATTGAATATCTAAAACGTGTAGATACTACTCTTAAAAACAATACTCCTTTTAATTACATTGAAGATTTTAAACTAATACTCGATAATAGAGTAAAAGATGTAGAATTAAACTACGACTCAGTAAAAGTAAATTATTTTAAACCATATTATATGGAGATTATTGCAACTATACTTGCAAAATCCGTAGCACTAAAGAAAATTGAAGTAGATATTGATAACCTTCTTGATGAAATTGAAAACATAATAGAATATTTGGATCACGGAAAGCTACATCTTAGTGATAACCAACTTGCCAAGATGTCTTCAAAGGTACTTCGTTTTAAATACAACACCATATCATACATTATGCTTCTTGATAAACCTGATATTGCTTGGAAGCTTGAAGATGCTGAAGAGTTTTTTATGAACCTTTCAGAACTATTTGAGTTAAAGGATAGATATGAAAAAATCAGACACAAAACAGAGGTTCTGCTTGATATAACTGAAGTATTCACAAGCCTAACCCACGCTAAAAGAGGTACAAAACTTGAATGGATGGTTATTATACTCTTTATAGTTGAAATCGTGATGTCTATAATAGAGAAAATATTATAAAATGCCACCAAAAAAACTTGGTGGCATTTTATCTAAATATCAAATTTGTGACATTGTACCAATTAGAGCACCACAAGCAATCATTCCTAAAACTATTAATGCTAAAGCAACTATATTCATAACTACTCCTGCATTAGCCATACCCATTCCGCCAAGTTCCTGTGGATTTGCTTTAATTCTATTCTTTGCATTTATTCCAAGAATTAGACCAACAACAGCTGTTACTATTGCCAGCCAGCCCAGTATAGGGAAAAATAACATTACAAGAGATACTATGCCAAGTACCATTGATGCAATTGCAAGTCCATCATTCTTCATAATAAAATCCCCCTTTATTATAAATACACTACATTATATTAAAGGGGGATTTTTTTTATACAATATTTTTTATTAATAGATTATATAAATAGATTTACATTAGATTGCTCTGCTTCACCAAGGTATGCTGCAACTCCACCAATTTCTACACCATCTATTAGTTCTTCCTTCTTTATTCCCATAACATCCATTGACATTGCACAGGCAACAAGCTTTACTCCATTTGCCTTTGCTTGTTCTATTAGTTCCTCAAGGGATGAGATGTTCTTCTTCTTCATTATTCCACGAATCATCTTTGCACCAATTCCACCCATATTCATCTTAGATAGAGCAAGCTTTTTGCTTCCTCTTGGCATCATCTTAGCAAACATCTTTTCTATGAATGTCTTATTAACCTTAACTGCTGTATCCTTTCTTAAAATATTTAATCCCCAGAAGGTAAAGAACATTGTAACAGGTCTTCCCATTGCTGCTGCACCATTTGCTATTATGAAGGAAGCAATAGCCTTATCAAGGTCGCCACTAAATACAACCATTGTCTTACCTTGTGGTAGTTCTACATTTACAGGCTGTGCCTTGCTCTCTTCTTTTTTGCCCTTCATAACATAGGCAACATAGTCACAGCAAGTCTTTTCAACCCCAATTAGAGTGTTACCTGTTCTTTCACACCAAGCCTTTATATCTGTTGTAAATCCTGAATCAGTTACGTGTATTTCAAGAACGTCACCTTCATTAATTCTTTCTATTTCCTTTTTAACTCTCATTATTGGTCCTGGGCATTGAAGGCCACAGGCATCCACCTTTATTGTATTACCACTTGGCTTAACTTCCTTTTTTTCCTCCATAGGTTCAAATCTTGTCATCTCATCATTTAACTTTGGTCCTTCACCATATTTCATATTATATGCAAGAACCAAATCATACCCACCACTTAAGTTGTATACATCATAGCCCTTTTGAGCAAGTATTCTATATGCAACATATCCTCTTAAACCAATCTTACAGTAAACTATAATCTTTTTATCCTTTGGAATTTCATTTATTCTCTTTCTTAATTCATCTACTGGAATATTTACTGCACCTTCTAAATGTCCACCTTCATATTCAACGTCTGTTCTTACGTCAACTATGAAGTATTCATCTTTATTTATATCTTTTAGTTCATCAGCGTGTATAATCTTCATATCTCCCTTTAGTATATTTGCTGCTGTAAATCCAGCCATATTCACAGGATCCTTTGCTGATGAATAAGGTGGTGCATATGCAAGTTCAAGCTCCTCTAAATCATATACTGTCATTCCAGCTCTTATTGCTGTTGCAATAACATCTATTCTCTTATCTACGCCATCTCTACCTACAATTTGTGCACCAAGTATCTTACCATCCTCTGGTGAGAATAGTATTTTTATTGTCATAACAAAGGCTCCTGGATAGTATCCTGCGTGGGAACCTGAATGCGTATATGACTTAACATAAGGAATACCTTGTCTTTTTAATATCTTTTCATTGTTTCCTGTTGATGCTGCTGTTAAATCAAACACCTTTATAATTGATGTTCCTTGTGTTCCCTTATATACACTTTCTCTACCACAAATATTATCTGCTGCTATTCTACCCTGCTTGTTTGCTGGGCCTGCAAGTGGAATTAGTGTGTTTGCACCATTTATATAATCTTCAACTTCTATTGCATCTCCAACAGCATAAATATATGGATCTGATGTTCTCATATGTGCATCAACTTTAATTCCACCACGTTCTCCAATTTCAAGTCCTGCTTCCTTTGCCAGCTTAGTTTCTGGTCTTACCCCTATAGCCATTACAACCATATCAGCATTTAATTTCTTACCACTCTTTAAAGTAAGTTCTAATCCATTGTTCTTTTCAAACTTTTCAACGGCATCTCCTACTATTAATTTTACACCGTTGTCTATCATATGCTTTTCTATCATCTTTGCCATTTCAAAATCAAGTGGTCCCATAACTTGGTCGGCAGCCTCAACTAAAGTAACATCTACTCCAATGTGCTTTAGGTTTTCTGCCATTTCTATACCTACATATCCACCACCAATTACAACTGCCTTATTTGGCTTATTCTTTGTAACGTGTTCCTTTATTCTATCTACATCCTCCATATTTCTTAAAGTGTAGATTCCATCTAAATTTACACCTTCAATTGGTGGTACAAAGGGTGCTGCACCTGGTGAAAGAATTAGATAGTCATATTTTTCTCTGTAGGTCTTACCGTTTGAAACAACTTCAACTTCCTTTGTGTCTCTGAATATCTTTGTAACTTCACTATGTGTTCTAACATCAATATTAAATCTTTGTTCCATTCCCTCTTCTGTTTGAACAAGAAGGTTTTGTCTCTCCTTTATAGTCTCACCAATGTAATATGGAAGACCACAGTTTGCAAAGGAGATATATCCTCCTCTTTCAAACATTATAATTTCTATATTTTCGTCAAGTCTTCTAAGTCTTGCTGCTGCACTGGCACCGCCTGCAACTCCACCTACTATCAAAACTCTCTTTGACATATTATCCTCTCCTTAACTTTGTTATAAACTTCACTAAATTAATCACTATATTGCTATACTGTAATTTTATAATATTACAAGTTTCGTCAAATGTCAATATACCCTATAAGGGTAACAAAAATTTTATAATTATATTATTTGCAGTTTTTGAAAAAATAATTATAAGGAGGTGTTTTAGGATGACCAAAATTGCAGTTGACAGCAACCTCAAGGTCATAAAGGACGCCCTCGAAAAAAATGGTATTAATTTTACAGTAATACCAAATAAGAATGCAGGTCAAATAAAACCCTCTGACTTTGATATACTGATTATATCTGACGAAAATTAGTAAGGCGTGCCCTATGCACGCCTTATATGTTATAATTGATATTAGTTTATTGCGACAAATTTTGCGAGGTGATTTTATGCTAAAGGATGTAAAGGCAGTTATATTTGATATGGATGGAACAATAATAGATTCTATGTGGGTTTGGAAGGAAGTTGATGTTGAGTTTTTAAAAAGGAGAAATATTGAGCTTCCTGAGGACCTTCAAAGAGCAATTGAGGGACTTAGCTTTACAGAAACTGCTGTCTATTTTAAAGAAAGATTTAATTTAAAGGAAAGTATAGAAGAAATAATGAATGAGTGGATGGAGATGGTAGACCACTATTATAGGAACATAATTCAAGCTAAAAAGGGAGTACATAAATTTCTTAAATATCTCAAGGAAAATGGTTATCTAATTGGTATGGCAACCAGCAACAATCGTCAGCTTATTGAGGCTGTTTTATCAAGAAATGATATACTTCAATATTTTGATGAGATAGTTACAACCTGTGAAGTCCCAAGGGATAAATCCTTCCCTGATGTATTTTTAGAAACAGCAAAGCGATTAAATGTTGCTCCTCAAGAGTGTATAGTTTTTGAGGATACAGTTCCCGCAGTTCGCGGTGCTCGTGCTGCAGGTATGAAGGTCGTAGGGGTGTATGATGAGAATGGAACTTGTACACCTGATGAACTTAAGGAGATAACAGACCATTTAATTGAAGATTTTGAGGACATAGTTGAGGAATTAAAAAGATAATCATTGTTGGTCTAAATTTTTTTATTAATTTAAGATTAATTAAAAATAAAATTAGAGGCTTAATTATCAATCAAGCCTCTAATTTATTTAAAAATGCTCTCCATTTTCGTAGTATCTCTTCTCTTTATATTTTACAAAAACAACATCTACAGTCTCTGCACCTGTTGCATCCTTTACCTTTTCTGTTATTTTCTTTGCAACCTTATCCTGAACTTCACTTCCTCTATCAAACCAAGCAACCTCTATAAATGGATACATCTTTACCTCTTCTCCATCGAATATAAAATCGGAATTTACAACCTCTAAAACAAAATAATCCCTTGGGCATCCTATAATCTCCTGAAGATTATCTACCAAATCTTTACTTATTGTCTTTACTGTCTCCTTTTCTACTCCCTTAAACCTTAAGTGTGGCATAATATCCCTCCTAAATGTGTATATATCTTTCAAGATATGGTGTTATATTAAATTTTTCTTTAATTGCCTTATATTCATTAATTGCCTTTATGTTTTTATCTGAAACCTTTACTGCTCTAATAAGTAGGTTCTTTGGTGTTTCAAGGGGTGAAATATACTCCACAACCGAAACCTTATATCCTTGAGTTTCAAGGAGTAATGCTCTTACACCATCTGTTAAAATATCTGAAAATCTTGCCCTAAACACACCGTGTTTTATAATTGAGTTAAACTCATCAAACCTATACTGTTCAAGAAGTTCTCTATGACAGCAGGGCACACACATTATGGCCCTTGCATTTACATTTACTGCAGTTCCAAGTGCCATATCCGTTGCAATATCACAGGCGTGAAGGCTAATTACTATATCAATTCTTCTATCTGGTATATATTCGTTTAAATCCATACATAAAAACTGCATATTTTTATAGTTTAGCCTTTTTGCAATTTCCTTTGATGCATTTATTACATTCTCTGACCTATCTATTCCTATAAAATAACAGTTCTTCTTTTTAACTTCCTTTATGTAGTAGTTTAATACAAAGGTTAGGTAGGACTTCCCACAGGCACAATCTAAAACGTTTATGGTATCTACATCACCAAGCTCTTCTATCATAGAATCAATAAGTTCAACAAAATGATCTATCTGGTTATATTTTCTAATCATATCATTCTTTACTTTTCCGTCTTTAGTAAGTATTCCGATCTCCTTTAGAAGATCATCTGCCTCTCCTACCCTTATTAAATAATTTCTATTTAATAGAGTAGATTTTGTAAATGCGTGCTCATCATTTTTCTCTTCTTTGCTGTCTACCTGTTTTGTTTTAACATTTTTATTATCTGCATTTAATATAAATTTTTTACCTCTTTCATTTATAACAAACTCAAGTTCATCATATTTTTGAGCTTGTTCTGCTATGTAGCTTGGTATATCGTCTATTCTAATATTTTCATCCTTGCCATTGAAGTTTACCTTTTGCTCTTCTATGTCTATAACTCCAAAATAATCCTTTGTACCTGATTTAAACCTAAATGTAACATCATTTATAAAGTCCTTGTTCTCCTTTAACCTTGATGTCATTCCCCAGAGCATAAACTTTATCTTGTCACATATTCCTTTGTTCATCTTTCTTCCTCCCTTTTGTTTTGCATCCTAATTATAGCAAAAAAAATAAAGGGAGAAAACTCCCCTTATACAGCCATATATTCAACATTTAGGCCTTCCTGTGCTACATTTTCACATTTTGCTCCAACAACAAATTTTATTGCGTTATTCTCAGCAAACTTTTTGGCATCAGCAAAGAAGCGTACAATATCATCGTTTGATATTATCGCATTAAGGTTGTCTATAAATATTGTTTCTATATCGTAATCTTCGGAAATCATACCGTAGAGGAAGCCTATGAAGCTTTCATAAGAGGAAATGGGGAAATCTGAAATATTTACAAGGCGGATTTTTGAACTTAATTGATACATACCTTCTGAAGAGTTGCTAACATAAACAACGTGACCCTTTGCATCCTGAACAAGTTCATTAGCCATTGAGATTAATTTTTTGGTCTTTCCGGCTCCTTTGTCACCGGTTAATACGTGAACCATTTTAATCACCCCATTTTTTTTATTTACCCTTTAATATAAGGATACTATATTCTGAAAATTTTTGCAATTGAAATAAGTCTTTTTTTAGCCTATTTTTATTCTTATCCAAGAAAAATTTTTTATACAATCAAACTTTTTTAAAGCTCAAAAAATAAGTTCCACTTAAATAAGTGGAACTTAAGAAACTAAATAAAAATTAACATCCTCCATACTTTTTTTAAGGCTATCTACAATGCTATCCTCTTCACACCCCTTTGGAGGTTCTCCTAAGATTATATGCCCAACTTCATATTCTTCAGCAAATTTAGTTATAGCACCGCATACATCATTTGACCTTAGAACAGTCATATCTGCTCCTACAGATTTTGATATACCATATAGATATTCTATCGCATCCGCCTGTTTGCTGTTGCCTAAAAAATTTTCATCCTCCCTTGCCACGTGAACAACGTGTAATTCTCCATCTATTTTATCCCTTAATTCCTTTCCCTTTTTAATTAATCTTTCACAAGTCCTTTGTTGTGTAACACATACCATTATATTTTTATCCTTTTTCACATTCATTCCCCTTTCTGGGTATATTATATCTAATAATATTATATAATATTTTCCCTAAACACATTACTATTTTAGCAAATTTTAAGGATTAATTCAAAATCAATCTGTAATTATAACCTTCGTTCCTACAGGAACTAACGGAAATAATCTTTCTATATCTTTGTTATACATCCTAACACACCCATTTGTTATTGCATAGCCTATTGAGGAAGGATTGTTGGTACCGTGTATTCCATATCCCTTGTAAAACCTCATCCACCTTGTCCCAAAGGCACCGCCAGGATTTAAAGCCTTATCAATTATCTTAAACTGTCCCTTTGGTGTTGGTGTTGATTTTTTACCTATTGCGATTTTAAATGAAAAAAACACCTTTTCATTTACAATTAGATACAATCTCCTCTGATTTAGTCTTATTAGAATATATTTGTTTTGAGAAGTTCTTGCTATGCTCTTCTTTATCGGGTTTAAAAACATTTCCATCCCCCCAAAAAGTGCCACCCACGTGAAATGTGACATTATCCATACTTTTCCTATTTTATTATATTATCCTGCTCTATTCCTGTTCCATTATTAACATAATTTTTTATATTTAAAAAAGCCTCCTACAAAATAGAAGGCTTTAAAATATTCCCTTTGCCCTTTCCTTAACAGCCCTAATTTTACAGTTTATATTAGGACAGACTTTGCAGGAATGGCGTCTTTTTACCTTTTCAAGTCTCTCATCCACACCGTGAACATAGGTTAGGGATTTTGGTGGATGAACTGCATAGCCCTTTACTGTGTATATGCTATGCCTTTTATCTATGTTAAGCCTATCGATTATATCCGCATGATATTCGATAGGTATTTCACCATCACCTGGAGCAACCCTGCAGGTTATACCAAACCCTAAATCATAAAAATAGTTAAATATATATTCATACATCTGGCTGTTATATTCAAATAGGAGTGTACTTGCCATTACATCCAGCATAACAGCATCTACAAATTTATTTTCACTAAACAAACTATCTATTCTATCTGTTATTCTTGAACCTAATGTTATAAGGCAGGGTGCTATTTTACTGCACTCTTTAAAGGACTCAAAATCATACTCCTTTGGTTTTTCTATAAACTTAAAAAATCCAATTGGTTCTATATTATCACAAAGTTCATCTATTAGTCTGTCATATATCACATCCCTGTCCTCTCCACTCGAAGGAAGGTATGCCTCTAAAACCTCAAGTACGTGCTTTTTATCTAAATTCATTTCAAAATTCTTAAATACCTCCATTTAATCACCCCCTTATTCTATTTATTATATTCAAAATGCAAAATAAAAAAATCCTCTTCTTAAAATTTATAGAGGATATAAAGCAACTTTATTTTAAATAGAACCACCCAGATGAGTGTGTTCCATTATATAGAAAATGTCACATTTCACCTGGGTGGCACTTTTTTACTTTATTCTAACAAGAACTGAGGCTATGTTGGTTGCTCCACTTCCTCCTATGTTTAGTGTTAAACCAGCCTTTGCGTTTTCTACTTGAAGACCTATAGCTTCACCTAAGAGCTGTTTTGCAATAAGAACGTGCATTGAAACTCCTGTTGCACCAACTGGATGTCCCTTTGCCTTCAATCCTCCTGATGGGTTAACAGGCAGTCTTCCTCCAACATAAACATCTCCATTTTTAATTGCCTCAAAGCCTCTTCCTTCTTCTGCAAGTCCCATAGCTTCGTAGATTAATAGTTCTGTTATTGTAAAGCAGTCGTGAACCTCCGCTACATTTATATCATTTATTGTCATATTTGCATCCCTTAAAGCCCTTTGAATTGCTGCCTGTGCAGCCTCAAGCTTGTAGTTTGGTCTCTTTCCCTCAACTATTGATAGATAGTCTGATGTGTGTGCAAGGGACTTTATTTCAACAACCTTGTCCTTGATAGCAAGTGCCCTTTCTGTTGTTGTTAAAACAACTGCAGCTGCACCATCTGAAACAAGTGAGCAGTCTGAAAGTTTTAATGGGTCTGCTATTAAAGGATTCTTCTCCTGTATTGTTCTTACATATTCTCTTTCATATTCAACGTGCATTTGAGCAAGTGGGTTTGCCATAGCATTTTTATGTGCCTTAACTGTGATGTAGGATAGCATATCCCAAAGTTCCTCTTTAGAGTATCCATACTTTGCCATATATCCCTTTGCATACTCTGCGTAAAGGCCTGGGAAGGAGTATCCCTTTCCACCTTCTTCTGGATAGTAGGATGCCATTGCTAAAACCTCTGTAACCCCTGCAGTTTTTAGAGATGTCATCTTTTCAACGCCAATAACAAGGGCATTTTTAATTCTTCCTGACTCTATTGCAAGCATTGCTTGTTCTATTGCTGTTGATCCTGATGCACAAGCATTTTCAACTCTTGTGCAGGGTTTAAATCTTAAATCAGGATGAATTTCAACAGCAAAAGGAGCAATGTGTTCCTGTTTATTAAATCCACCGCCACTATAATTTCCTACATATATTGCATCAATATCCTTAGGTTCAAGTCCTGAATCTTCAATTGTCCTTCTACCTGCTTCAACAAGAAGACTATAAATTGTTTCGTTTTCTAATTTCCCAACCTTTGAATGATAAAAACCAATCATTGATACTGCCATAATATACACCCCTTTGTTTAAAATTTATCAGTTTTTTTATAAAACTATCAGAGGACAGTTAAACTGTCCTCTTAATATCATATTAAGTAAATTATAGTACAATGCCTCCATCTACACTTAAAACAGCACCTGTTATAAAGCTTGACTCATCTGAAGCCAAGAAGGCATATGCATTTGCTATATCCTCTGGCATACCAAGTCTCTTAAGTGGAGCCTTATCCTTCATCATTTCAAGAACCTTCTCTGGCATCTTTTCTGTCATAGGAGTTAAAATAAATCCTGGAGCTACTGCATTTACTCTAATTCCCTTTTTACCAAGCTCCTTTGCCCAAGTCTTTGTCATTCCTATAACTCCCCATTTAGTTGCAGCATAGTTTGTTTGTCCATAGTTACCATATAGACCAACAACAGAAGTTGCATTAAGTATTACTCCACCTCCTTGGTCTACCATAACCTTTGCAACAGCTTGACCACAGTTAAATACACCCTTTAGGTTAATGTCAATTACTCTATCCCACTCTGCTTCAGTCATCTTAAGTAAAGTATTGTCTGCTGTTATACCTGCATTATTTACAAGGCAGTCTACCTTACCAAACTTTTCAACAGTTAATCTAACCATTTCATCAACCTCTGCCCTGTTTGTAACATCAACCTTAACTCCTATAACATTCTCGCTTATTGCCTTTAGCTCGTTTACTGCTGTATCAACTTGTTCCTGATTGATGTCACAAATTACTACACTTGCACCTTCCTTTAAAAACTTTTCGGCTGTTGCCTTACCTATTCCCCTTGCCGCTCCTGTAATAATTGCAACCTTTCCTTGTAATCTCATAAGTTTACCTCCTAACTAATAAATAACTTTTGTTACTTATTAGTTAGCAACTTTTATGCCAAAAGTTATAATACGAATAAGCAGTTATTATGTATTATTAAATTTATCCTAAATCTTACAATAGGCCCTTTAGGATGCTTGTTTGATTTTTAATAAAACATCATTCTAATATATAACCCAAATATTACGCCTAAAAATGTTAAATTTATAAAAGTAAACTTATATTTATATTTATATTATATATTCTGAAAATTCAAAATAAAAGAGTGCAAAAATTTTTTCTTAGTTTTATCAAATAAACTTATTACATCCGAATAATGTCTATACAGGTTATTATATAAAAACCCCATAAAGGATTTTGTTTTAAGCTAACTTGCCTAAAAATCCTTTTATGGGGTTTAAAATTAAACAAGTAATATTCCATTCAAATCATCTTGGGGGCATAACTGTTGCTATGCCGTCTATTACAACCTTACCCTCGTGATTTATACATTGGGTTCTTAGCTTTATTCTATTCTTTTCCTCTATCTTTTCTATAACTTCTGCCTCTGCCCTTACTGTATCCCCTATTCTAACTGGTGCTAAAAATTTAAGCTCTTGACCAAGGTATATTGTACCAGGCCCTGGAAGATACATTCCAAGTACAGTTGATATCAATCCTGAAACTAATATACCGTGGGCTATTCTTCCCTTAAACATTCCCTTTTCAGCTTCTAACTGGTCTATGTGTGCAGGGTTTAAATCCCCTGTTATTCCTGCAAATAGATATATATCTGTCTCTGATATTGTCTTTTCAAAGGATGCCCTATCTCCTATATTTATTTCATTTATAGTTTTGCCCTTCATAAGCTTACCCCCTTTTTTATATATAAAGGTCAACTGCCAAGATGGTCAGCTGCCTACATTACTTCACAGGATTGTCTATAGGCCTTAATTTCCTTAATAAGCTCTGGAACAACCTTATATAGGTCTCCAACTATCGCAAGGTCTGCAACTGCCATAATTGGTGCATCAGAATCCTTATTTATAGCAACTATATATTCACTCTCCTGCATTCCTGCAAGATGCTGAATTGCACCTGATATGCCGCAGGCAATGTATAGCTTTGGTCTTACTGTCTTTCCTGTCTGCCCAACTTGTCTATCCTTTTCAATCCATCCTGAATCAACAGCTGCCCTTGAGCCTGCAACTATTCCACCAAGGGTATCTGCAAGCTCCTTAAGTAATGTAAATCCTTCCTTGCTTCCTACTCCACGTCCACCTGATACTATAATGTCTGCCTCTGTTATGTCTATCTTCTCCTTCATTGATTTTACTATCTCTTCAATCTTAACCTTTATATCATCCTCTTTTATGTTAATATCAAACCTTTCAACTTCCCCTCTTCTTTCATAATCTGCACAGGGGACGCTAAATACTCCTGGTCTTACTGTAGACATTTGAGGTCTATGGTTTGGACACTCAATTGTTGCCATAATATTTCCACCGAAGGCTGGACGAGTCATAAGGAGATTCTTTATTTCATCATCTACATCAAGGCCTGTACAGTCTGCTGTAAGACCTGTCTTAAGCCTTGCGGCAACCCTTGGGCCAAGGTCTCGTCCTATGTAGGTTGCACCTATGAATATTATCTCTGGATTCATCTTTTTTGCAACTTCGCAAATTGCCTTTGTGTAGGCATCTGTTGTATAGTGTTTTAGGTGAATGTTATCTATTAATATAACCCTATCTGCACCGTGGTGTATTAGAGTATCTGTGAGTTTGTCTACTTCATATCCAAGAAGAAGTGCCACAACTTCTCCATCAAGTTTATCTGCAATCTCCCTTGCCTTACCTAAAAGCTCAAGGCTAACCTTTTGAAGATTTCCATCCCTTTGTTCAGCAATAACAAAAACACCCTTTTTCATACTATCGCCTCCTTATATAAGGTGCATTGCCTTTAGTTTTTCAGTAATAATGTTTGCTGCCTCGTGAGGTGGTAAATCAAACTTTTCACCCTGAGCCTTAGGTCCCTTTGTGAAGGACTTTTTAACCTTAGTTGGTGAACCTATAAGACCAACCTCTTCCTTTTGTAATCCTAAATCAGATAAGCCCATAACCTTAATGTCCTTGCTGTAGCAGGTAAAGATGTCGTATATATTCATATATCTTGGATTGTTTAGCTCCTTTATACAGGTTAAAAGGCAGGGGAGCTTAACACGTAGTGTTTCATATCCATCCTCAAATGCACGTCTTACCCTAACTTCACCATCTAAAATTTCAACCTTTTCAACATATGTTACCTGTGGAAGGTTTAGATGCTCCGCAATTTCTGGTCCAACCTGTGCTGTATCTCCATCTATTGCCTGTCTTCCTGCAACTATTAAATCATATCCTAACTTTTCTGCTGCCTTAGCAAGAACAAGGGAGGTTGCCCAAGTATCTGCTCCTGCAAAGGCTCTATCTGTTAATAAAACTGCCTCATCAACACCCATAGATAGTGCCTCTCTTAGTGCCTTTTCTGCCTGAGGTGGCCCCATAGTAACGACAGTTACCTTAGCCCCAACCTCCTCCTTTATTCTTAATGCCTCCTCTATTGCATTCATATCATCTGGGTTTATAATGCTTGGCACTCCTTCACGGATTAGTGTTCCTGTCTTTGGATCTATTCTAACTTCGTTAGTATCTGGTACTTGCTTTGTGAAAACTAATATGTTCATACCCTCACCCCTCTACTTTAGAATGTTTGCTGAAATAACCATCTTTTGAACCTCTGAAGTTCCTTCGTATATCTCTGTTATCTTTGCATCCCTCATCATTCTTTCAACAGGGTAATCCTTTGTATATCCATATCCTCCAAATATCTGAACTGCCTTTGTTGTAACCTCCATTGCAGTCTCTGATGCATAAAGCTTTGCCATTGAGGCATCCATACTATAGTTTTGTCCTGTTTGTTTTTTCCAAGCTGCCTTATACACTAAATTCTTTGCAGCCTCAACCTTAGTTGCCATCTCTGC
>NZ_FQVG01000007.1 GCF_900129265.1 Caloramator proteoclasticus DSM 10124
AATTGATGAAGTTGGATATTTACCTATTGATGTAGATACAGCCAATATATTTTTTCAACTAATATCTAAACGATATGAAAAACACTCAACCATTATTACAACTAACATGCCTTTTTCAAGTTGGGGAGAAGTATTTGGTTCAGCAACAATTGCTAATGCAATATTGGATAGATTATTACATCATTCACATGTTATATCTATAAAAGGTCCTTCATACAGATTAAAATCTAAAATGAAATATTTTAACAGTTCTTCTAATACATCATCATAGTACAATTTTTGTACATAAATATATTCCACTTTTTGTGCAAAAATATATTGACATTTACAGCAATACATACCAAAATTCATTATGGGGTAAATTTGATTGTTTTTTATTTATAATTTTTGGTATATTCATTTAACAGTCTCTGTTTTAATCCCCAAACCTTAGTTGAAAGGTCTACATAGTATCTATGAGGATTTTCAAATCTTAAAATTTCCTCCCAAAGTGTGTTAAGCTCGCTTTGGGCATAGCTTCTTATTTCATTTACTGAAGGTGAAGTGTATACAAGGTCTCCCTTGTCAAATATTTTAGTTAACAGTGGTCTTGCATAAAAGTTAGTTACTGTTTTTTGCTTCCAAGTAAAAATAGGGTCGAATATTTCAAGTGGTTTATCTTCATCAATTACCTCGTCGTGGAAGGTTATAAGGTCTGCTATGGCTTTGTTTGTTTCCTTATCAAATAGTCTATAGATTTGTTTAAACCCTGGGTTTGTTATTTTTTCTTCGTTTTCACTTATTTTAATCTTAGGAACTATCTTGCCATTGTCCTCTACTGCAACAAGTTTATAAACGCCTCCAAATACAGGTTCAGATTTTGCTGTAATTAATCTTTCGCCAACTCCAAATCCATCTATTTTTGCACCTTGTCTTAATACATCCTTTATTATATATTCATCAAGGGAATTTGAAACAATAATTTGGCAGTCTGGATATCCAGCCTCATCAAGCATTTTCCTTGCCTTTTCAGTTAAATACTTTATATCTCCACTGTCTATTCTTATACCCTTTGGTCTTATTCCTCGAGGTAGTAGTTCTTCGTTAAATACCTTTATGGCATTTGGTACACCAGATTTTAATACATTATAGGTATCAACTAACAATAGACAGTTTTCAGGATATGTTCTTGCCCAAGCTCTAAAGGCCTCAAGTTCTGAATCAAAAAGTTGAACCCAGCTGTGGGCCATTGTTCCAACGGCAGGTATGCCAAATTGTTTTTCTGCAATGGTACAGGCAGTAGCATTACATCCTCCAATATAGGCAGCACGGGCACCAAATATAGCACCATCATACCCTTGTGCCCTTCTTGAACCAAATTCTAAAACAGTTCTCCCCTCTGCAGCTCTCACAATTCTGTTAGCCTTTGTTGC
This sequence comes from Caloramator proteoclasticus DSM 10124, assembly GCF_900129265.1. Lineage (GTDB taxonomy): Bacteria > Bacillota > Clostridia > Clostridiales > Caloramatoraceae > Thermobrachium > Thermobrachium proteoclasticum. Next base: position 1,413 of record NZ_FQVG01000007.1, read on the forward strand.
GATAAGTGTCTGATGGTTTATAGTTAAAAGAACCATTGTTTCAATAAACTGAGCCTGCATAATAGGGCCTCTAACAACAAGTAGAGGTTCATTTGGAAAAACCGGAGTTCCCTCTTTTATAGCATATACGTCGCAGGTAAATTTAAAGTTCTTAAGGTAATTTATAAATTCTTCGTTGAATATATTTTTACTTTTTAAGAATTCTATGTCATCATCACTAAATTTAAGATTCTTAAGATACTCAATTAGCTGTTGTAGCCCTGCTACGATACAATATCCCCCGTTATCAGGAACCCTTCTAAAATACATATCAAAATATGCTATTTTTTCACCAACACCATTTTTAAAATACCCGTTTGCCATTGTTAGTTCATAAAAATCAACCAACAAAGATAGATTTCTATCTTCCTTCCAATCGAATGTTAAGGACATTTACCTTGCTCCTTTCAACAAAATGTAGTAAAATCTTTACGCTAATATAATTTTATTACTTTAAGTAAATAAGTACAAGTATAATAAATTTAATATTTAGGATGGTGATTTTGTTGGCTTCAATTTCAGATGTAAAGAGAAGGCTTCCAGAGGAATTTATAGATTACATATACGAAGAGTTTTCAGTAGGAACAGCAGATAAAATGCTCTATTCCTTTATGGGAGATAGGTATACAACCCTTAGGGTTAATACTCTAAAGTATGATATAAGTAGTCTAATGGAGTATTTTAAAAGCATAAATATAAAATTTGATAGGGTTCAGTGGTATAAGGATGCACTTATAATAAAAAATGCAGATGAGAAGTCCCTTGAAAAGCTTGATATTTATAAGAATGGATATATTTATATACAGAGCCTCCCAAGTATGATTCCTCCACTTGTATTAGATCCTCAAAGGGGTGAAAAAATATTAGATATGACTGCAGCACCAGGAAGTAAAACAACACAGATGGCTGCAATGATGAATAATGAGGGATATATTTTAGCAAATGAACTTGATAAGATAAGATGTGAAAGGTTAAAATATAATGTAGAGCTTCAGGGGGCAAGTATAGTAGAGGTTGTAAATGGCAGGGGAGAGCAGCTTGGGGATAAGTATCCTGAGGAGTTTGACAGGGTTTTGCTTGATGCACCCTGTAGTGGAGAAGGAAGATTTAATATAAAAGATGTTAAGACATATAGATTCTGGTCACATAGGGAGGTAAATAGGCTGTCTAATCTTCAAAGAAAGCTTTTTTTAAGTGCATATAAGGCATTAAAAAAGGGTGGAATAATGGTCTATTCAACCTGTACATTAAATAGAAAAGAGAATGAAGAGGTTTTAGATTGGGCATTAAACAATCTTGATATAGAAATACTTAATATTGATCTTAAAATAAATGGTGTTGTGGAGGCATTTACTGATAGGTATGATAAAAGTATAAGTAAGGCAATAAGAGTATTGCCTTCTAAAGAACTTGAGGGTTTTTTTGTATGCAAAATAAAAAAGAATTAGATGGAGGAGATAAATGTTAAATAAAGTACAGGTTCTTGATGTATCAGCAAAGAGGGATGGTTTGTATAATTTTTTAAAGGAAAATAATTATATTTCACATATAGTTATTGATGATTTGATTATGCTCTTAGATATTATTGATGAGATATCTAAAAACAAAAGTATAGTAAAAAATGAAAAGCTTATAATAGATTTGGTAGCAAAACACTTTAAAAGAAGTTCAGCATATATAAAACTTTTATTAGATTTTTTAAAAATTCAGGGTATATTAAATGATGGCGAAGATTTTAATCTTACTCCAAAGGAACTTTTAATAAGAAATATAGATAGATATTATTTAACTGCGGAGATAATAAGATTTTTACTCTTGAATGTAGATTGGAATACATATCTTAAATCTAAAGATATATATTTATCTTTAGAATCAAGAATGTATATATTTGCACTGCTTTCACAGACAACAAAAAAATTAATAGAAGAAACAGATACCTTAAGGGAGAACGGCATTTACAAAATTTCCTATTTTGGTTCTATAAATAAGCTAAATTCAAGTTTAGCCTTTAAGAGGATTTCAGAAGAGGTGTTTGAAAGGTTAAACTTAGGTAGTGTTGAAAATGAAAGTTTTATCCCTAATGACATTGGAAGGAGGATATTTGAATATTTGGCAAAGGATTTACTTGAACAATATGATAAGCTCTTAGATGAGTGCTGGGATTATTACGATAAAGGAAATTTTGAACAGGCCTTTGATATTGCAAAGAGCATTATTAAAGTTTTATCCTTTGTACCAGAAGCCTATAATGTTTTAGGATGTGTATACATTAAAATGGGGGATATTGAAAGGGCCAGGGATATGTTTAATTTTGCAATAGATGTTTATGAAAAAACTTCCCTTGGAGATTTTGAGGTAGATTTCTATATATCCCTATACTATAATTTAGGATTATCCTACTACTATATGAATGAGTATTTTAGAGCTCTTAGCATTTTTAAGAGCTTAAAAAAGACAATCCCCTATGAAATAGACAACTTAGATGAATTAATTGAAGGTATAAAACATATGACAATAGTTGGGCCAATAAACTAATATATTGTTAGTTTATTGGCCCATAAATTATATCCTAAAATTATTCATTTGTTCTTTTAGTTTATCAGCTATTTTTTCAAGTTCCTTTGCATATTCGTGTATAACATTTATAGCATCGGATTGTGATAATGTTGTTGATGCTACCTCATCTGTCGTCTTTACTGTTTCTTCTATTGATTGGCTTATAGTATTTATAACTGCAGACATCTGTTGTGCAGATGCAGATTGTTCTTCTGCAGCAGCCGCAACTTCTTCTATATGTTTGTTTAAAGTATTTATTTGTTTTTGTATAGTTGATAGTGCAGCCTTTAATTCCTCTGTTGCTCTGCTTCCTTCCTCAACAAGTTCTATCTCAGTTTTAGTTGTTGTAACGGCTGCTTCAACCTTTATTTGTATGTTTTCTATAAGTTTGCCGATGTTTTTAGCTGCATTACTACTTCCTTCTGCAAGCTTTCTAACTTCATCTGCAACAACTGCAAATCCACGTCCAGCTTCTCCAGCACGTGCAGCCTCTATTGCAGCATTTAGAGCAAGAAGATTTGTTTGTGAAGCTATATCTGTAATGGTATTTACTATTATATCTATTTGCTTTGAAGCCTCATATAGTTCTGTTACAACCTCCATAACCTCAGTTGCAGAGTGCTTAATCTTTTGCATTGCGTAAGTTGTATTTTCTACTGTTTGATAGCTGCTATTTGCCGCATTAACGGCCTCTTCGCTATTATCCTTAACCTTTGATATAGACTCTGCAACAAGTTGAGCATTAGATGCAATCTCTTCAATACCAGCATTTGCTTCTTCTATACTTGCAGCATTAGTTTGTGTTGATGATGCAATGTTTTCCATAGATTTTGTAATTATATTAATTGCCTTTACACTGCTATCGGTAGAACTATTTATGTCGCTTGAAGCACCAAGAAGTTGTGAGCTTGTTGCTACAATTTCAGTAACTATTTGTCTTTGGTTTTTAACAAGTTGAGATAGGCTATTTTGTATTATTCCTATTTCATCATCTCTATCTATTTTAATATCAACAGTTAAGTCACCGTCTGAAATAGATTTTATATTTTCAACTAAAATGTTTATTGGGTTTGTAATATATCTTACTATTAGTATTCCGATAACTATCGCTACCACTATAATTAAAGCTATTAATATAAGGGTTGTTATTAATGTGCTCTTATATGCTCTTGCGTATTCATCCTGTGATAGAGTTGCAACAAGAATCCATCCAGTTTTTTGTGAGTTTGCAATACCCATTATTTTATCTAACCCATTAAAGTGATATTTTATATTTCCCTTCTTTTGTTCAATTATCCTTTTACCCCAGTCATATTTTTCGGCAAGGTTTAATCCGATAAGGGAATTGTCTGGATGAACAAGTACTGAACCATTAGGGAGAATTATTGAAGCATATCCCTTTTCTCCAACCTTTGTTTTTGAGACAACCTCTGCAAGGGATGTCATATTTATGTCCTCTGCTACAACAGCAGTTTTACCATTATTTAGCTTTAAAGCCTTTGCAACTGTTACAACAAGTTGTCCACTTGCCGCATCTTTATAGGGTTCTGTAACAATGATTTTTCCAAAATTTGATTCTGCCTCTTTATACCAAGGACGAGAAGTTGGGTCATAACCTGCAGGGAATTCAACCTTTGGATAAATAAACATCTGCTTATCCTGTGTTCCCATATAAGAATAAAGGACAGTTGAGTCAGATTCCTTTGTTGATTGCAGTGTTGCATTTAGAGTTTCCTCATTAATATTTAAAGTGGCGGGATTTTTAATTATAGCTTCAATCTGTTTTTCATATTTTTCTATAAATTGGTCAACATATGCGGCCTTTTCTGTTGCAATCTGTTATGTCAGCTCATTTACCTTTCCCTCAATTACACCACCAAATTTTAGTATTGTAAAGGAGGAGGTTATAATTATAGGCAATATAGCCATAAGTAGAATGATTGGGATAAGTTTGAAACTTAGCTTTTTAGTTTTTTTCATATCAAACACCTCTCGACTTATTTTTAAAATTTTCGACAGTTTATACAAAAACTTGAGTGTTAATACAAAAATTTAATATTTAAATTATTTATAGTGAAAAATATTGTGGAATTTAGTAAAATATAAATAGCAAATAATTGGGAGGGAAATTAATGCAAATTATTGAAAGAATAAATAGGGCAGATTATACAGTTAACAACAAGGCTATAGATAACAAATCATATATGCAGCAACTTAGCTTTAGATATTATGAAACTTTATATAAAATATTAAAGAATAAAAGAAGTACAATATATGTTGATGAAAATGGTGAAGTTAATTTTATAATAAAGCTTAATAAAATAGTTGATATAAAGGAAATACTTTATTATAAAAAATCATTGGATGTTAAGATGGATTTAGAAGGCCCAATAATGGAACTTATAGTAGATGGGCTTGATGGTTTTGATTTTCTTTTTAGCCTAAATGACAAAATGAGCATACTGGCCCTAAAGTATTTGTTCCTTAATAATTCTGTAAATGTTCATTTTGTTGTTGAATTGGCTGGAATACTACAAAAATTTTATTCTTCGTCTATGCCTATAGATGAAAGGGTAATAGAAAGAGTTGAGTATGTCTTAAAGTGCTTAGATGATTACTCATATCCTAAAATTGAGGAGGATATAACAAATAAAGAATCTATTTTATTTGAAGTAGAGGCAGGTTTTGAACTTTTAGAGGATTTAATACGTATAGTTGATAATTTAAGAAAATGGAATAGTAAAGATAGTTTTTCTATTGTTGTAGATAGGGAGGATAATTTTAAAGTCCATTTTGTTGGACATCTTTTAAATAAAAACTATATAAAGGAGGAACTTAAGAAAAAATACAGTCTGCAAGAATCAAGTTCTATTTCAGAGGGAAAAGGATTCTTAAAATATGATAGAGGAATGCTCTATTTTTACAATTAGTTTTAATATGCCCCTTACTTAATATAAAGTTAATAGCTGATTGTTGATAAATCTACTTGTTATCTAAAGTATGAAAGCCCCATAAAAGGATTTTATTTGGCTCTTTCATGAGCTTTAGCAATTCTTAGCTTTAGACTTTGAAAAAGTCCGTAATTCGGCACAGGATGTGCCGAGCCGAGCGGCCATCAGGACGATGGCATCGCGAGGGTAGGACTTTTTCAAACAAAGAAAAGCTTAGAATTGCTTAGCGAAACGAAGGAATGCCAAAGAAATCCTTTATGGGGCTAATCAATATTTAACTTTTTCAACAGCCTGCCCTTAATATAAAATTAAGGGGCATAATTAACATCACTTAAATTTATTGAAGAATATAATCAATCTCTTCTTCATAGATGGTCTCTTTTTCTAACAATTCATTTGACAGCCTATGAAGTTTTTCAATGTTTTCATTTAACATATCTAAAACTTCATTATACAGCTTTTTAACAATATCATTTGCTGCATCTACTATCTGTTTCATATCAATATATGAATTTTCTTGTATAACAGAATAGCTCAGAAGTCCGGAGTTTTCAAACATACCAAAGTCCTTAATCATACTTATTATTATTTCTGTTACCTTCTTTATGTCGTTTGAAGCACCTGTTGTTATATTATCCTTTCCAAATATGATTTCTTCAGCAGCTCTTCCCGCAAGATATATTTTTATAGTGTCAAGGAGCATTTTTTTAGTTTGATAATTTGTGTCCTTTGGCACTGTTAAAGTATATCCACCTGCACCCTTTGTGCTTGGTATAATCGTTATTTTTCTTACACTTGAGTTTCCTGTAATTTTTGAAATAAGAGCATGTCCTGCTTCGTGATATGCTGTTATTTTTCTATCAAGCTCTGAAATTACATCTTTATTCTTCTTTTCTGCACCTGCAATTACTATGGAAAGTGCACGATCAAGGTGTTCCATTGTAATATTTGGTGAGTTTTCCTTTGCAGCAATTATAGCAGCTTCATTAACAAGATTTTCAAGTTTAGCACCTGAAAAATATACTGTAGTTTTGGCGATTTTACTTATATCTACATCTTCAGCAAGTGGCTTGTCCTTTAAATATAGATTCAATATCTTTTCCCTATCCTTAACATCAGGTAGGTTTACCTCGATATGTCTATCAAATCTTCCAGGTCTTAAAAGAGCTTCATCTAAAGTATCAAGTCTGTTAGTGGCAGCTATAACAACAATGCCATCGCTGCTGTTAAAACCTGACATTTCAGATAGAAGTGCATTTAAAGTTTGGTCTCTTTCATCGGAACCGCTATCTGCCCGCATTGAACGCTTTTTACCTATTGCATCAATTTCATCAATAAATATTACTGCCTTTCCCTTTTCCTTTGCCTTCTTAAATAGGTCTCTAATTCTTCCTGCACCAACACCAACATAAATTTGCACAAAATCAGAACCATTTACAGCAAAGAAGGGAACATTCGCTTCCGATGCAAGTGCTTTAGCAATTAATGTCTTACCTGTTCCAGGAGGACCATATAGGATTACTCCACGAGGCATTCTTGCTTTGAATTTTGCATATTTTTCTGGAGCTTTTATGAAGTCAACTAATTCTTTTATGCTCTCCTTTGCTTCTTCGTTTCCTGCAATATTTTCAAAGGTAATCCCTGTTTCTGTTACTGCCTCTGTTTCTATCTTGGATAGCCTAAAGGCTCCCCCTTTACTTTTTGAATTTTTTGTTGTTAAATAAATAAAAGCAGAAATTAGAGATACTACGATGGTTGCGAGTATTATTGTTTCTAAACTTTGATTTATGCTTTTTTCATAAACCTTAACACCACTTATTAGTAGATTTTCCTTTAGGGTTAGTGTTCTTGGATTTTCAGTTGTTAGAATTCTTCCGTCCTTTAATTTAAATTGCATAGTTTCTTTATTTGTGATATAGACTTCAGCAACGTTTCCCTTCTGTACTTCGGATATAAAGTCCTTATACATCATCTGTGTTTGGGGCTTAGTATTCTTAGATGATAAAAATGATATAGTTATTAAAAATAATACTAAAATTATTGGAATTATGATATTCTTTTTTTTGAGCTTATTCATTATATCCCCCTCTCAAATAAGTTTACATAACATAAATATACACACAATTTTTAATCTTGTAAAATAAAATGGTAGAGAATTACCTTGTTAATTTGAGGAATGGAGGTTTTAAAATGAAGGAAGTAACAATATATACAGATGGTGGATGTAGAGGTAACGGAAACGAACAGGCGGTAGGAGGCTATGGATGTGTTTTAATATATAAGGATAAGATAAAAGAAATAAAAAAAGGTTTTGAAAGGACTACAAATAATATAATGGAGCTTACTGCGGTTATAGATGCATTAAGTATGTTAAAGGAGCCCTGTAGGGTTAAACTTCATAGCGATTCAGCATATGTTGTGAATGCCTTTAATCAAGGGTGGATAGATAAATGGCAGAAGAACGGATGGAAAAACAGCAATAAGGAACCAGTGAAAAATAAGGAACTGTGGGAAAAACTTATTGAGCTTACTAAAATTCACGAAGTTGAGTTTATTAAGGTTAAGGGGCATAGTGATGATTTCTATAATAACAGATGTGATGAACTTGCAAATTTAGCTATGGACGAAATTGAAGCAAATATGTTAAATAAATAACCAATTATGGTTTGCTAAATGTCGAAATAAGAGGAATTATGATACACAAATAATAACATATATGTCGTACAATGAAAGAAAAAAATATTTACAAACTCCATATTGCAATTTTTACTGCAAAAGCGTAAAATAAAAATGAATAATGATTTAGGGGGCAGGAATATGGAGTTATTAGATTATTTAAAGAAAATAGGTATAATCAATCCTAAAAATGTATTTTATAATCTTTCTGTTGGCGATTTAGTTGAACATTCTGTATCAAAAAATGAAGGAGTTCTTTCGGATACAGGTGCAATTTCTATAACTACAGGAGTATATACAGGAAGGTCTCCTGAGGATCGTTTTATAGTTGATACTGAGGATGTTCACGATTTAATCTATTGGGGTAAGGTGAATAAACCAATTTCAGTAGATGTTTTCAATAGAGTATATGGAAGGCTTATGGCATATTTAGAAAACAGAGATTTATATGTTTTTGATGGTTATGCCGGTGCGGATGAGAGATTTGGAATAAAGGTAAGATTTATAAATGAAATGGCTGTTCAAAATTTATTTGTTCATCAGTTATTTATAAGAAAAGATGATTTAAAAGATTTTGAACCGGATTTTACTGTAATTGCAGCTCCACATTTTAAGGCGATACCAGAGGTTGATGGTACAAATTCAGAGGCCTTTGTTATTATAAATTTTGAAAAAAGGGTTGTAATTATAGGTGGAACTATGTATTGTGGTGAAATTAAAAAGTCTGTATTCTCTGTTATGAATTATCTATTGCCTCAAAGAAATGTCTTACCTATGCATTGTTCTGCAAATGTTGGTAAAGATGGTGATGTAGCTCTATTCTTTGGACTTTCAGGAACTGGTAAAACAACTCTTTCTGCAGACGGAAATAGATATTTAATAGGAGATGATGAGCACGGCTGGTCAACAGAGGGTGTGTTTAATTTTGAGGGTGGATGTTATGCAAAATGTATTGGATTAGATAAGGATAAGGAACCACAGATTTATAATGCAATAAAGTTTGGTACTGTACTTGAAAATGTTGTTTTAAACGAAAATAGAGTACCAGATTACAATGATTCATCACTAACAGAAAATACAAGAGCAGGATATCCAATTGACTACATAGATAATGCTTTGAAGTCTGGGAAAGGTGGACATCCAAAGACAATAATATTTTTAACAGCAGATGCCTTTGGTGTTCTTCCGCCTATATCTAAACTTACTAAAGAGCAGGCTATGTATCACTTTATGTCAGGATATACAAGCAAATTGGCGGGAACAGAAAGAGGAATAAAGGAGCCTAAGGCTACCTTTTCAGCCTGTTTTGGAGAACCGTTTATGCCGCTATCCCCATTGAAATATGCAAAAATGCTTGGTGAAAAAATAGAAAAGTACGATGTTAGGGTGTTTTTGGTAAATACTGGTTGGAGCGGTGGTCCCTATGGGGTTGGTAATAGAATCAATTTAAAATACACAAGAAGAATGGTTGAGGCAGCTATAAATGGAGAGCTTGATAATGTTGAATATGTTGTTCATCCAATTTTCAAACTTAATATGCCATCATATATAGATGGTGTGCCTGAGGAGATTTTAAATCCTATAAACACTTGGAAGGATAAGGATGAATATATTAGATATGCAAAAGAATTGGAAGAAAGATTTAGAGAAAACTTTAAGAGATTCCAAAGGGAAGAGGAAGATAAAGTAGAAAAGGAACTTTGGGCATAGAGTATTTATTAGCAAAAGGTGCCATAGGATTTTACAATTCTATTAGTTTATTAAAAAGTCATATATTGATTAGCCCCATGAAGGATTTTTTGGGCTTCCTTCATTTCGCTAAGAAATTCTAAGCTTTTCTTTGTTTGAAAAGTCCTACCCTCGCGATGCCATCGTCCTGATGGCCGCTCGGCTCGGCACGTCCTGTGCCGAATTACGGACTTTTTCAAAGTCGAAAAGCTAAGAATTGCTAAAGCTCATGAAATAGCCTTATAAAATCCTTTCATGGGGCTTTTTCATACTTTAGCTAACAATTGGGTTTATAAAAATTTGATAGGAATTTACAATCCTATGGCATCCTTTATTTAAGAATGTTCTTCAACTATTATATTATTTGTTGTATAATGTTGTAGAAACAAAATTTGGGGTGATGATATGAGAGTTAATCGTATAAATAGAACAAATTCTGCAGAAACTAAACAAGTAGCAAAAACAGCTGTTTCATCAAGCTTTTCAGCTGCATTAGATTTAGCAAACAAAGATCAAACAGAGCAAAACCTTCAAAATATGTTAAATGAAATAGATAAATTAGGTAAAAGGCTTATAGCAACAAGAAGTGTAGAGGATGCAAGGGAGTATAGAAAAAAGGTACAGGAGTATTTGAATTATGTGGTAAAAAATGCATATATATTAAAAAGAGAAGTTGGGCCATACAGCTATGGGCTTCATATTAAAATTGAGATTATCAATGAAAAGGTTGATGCTATAACAAGGGAACTTCTTGAACAGCAGAGGGAGACAATAGAGCTTGCAGATAAGATTGAGGAAATAAAGGGATTACTTGTAGATGTTTACAAATAAATAAATTGAATTTGTAGAATATATTGACAAATTTTAAAAATATGCTAAAATAATATATGTAAAGAAGATGGCCCTATGGTCTAGTGGTTAGGACGCCGCCCTCTCACGGCGGTAGCTGGGGTTCAAATCCCCATAGGGTCACCAAAAGAACCTAATTTAGGGTTCTTTTTTTATGAATAAATCTCCCTTTTGGTGAAAAAATATTCTTGAAGGGAGGTTTTATAATGGCAAGAGAAATAAGACGAGGAGAAAATGCTGGAATTTTAAGTACATTATTAAAGTTTGTTGTAAATGCAGTTGTACTTTTAGCAGTGAGTTTTTTAGTACCTGGGTTTGTAGTAGTTGGATTTTGGACTGCATTTTTAGCATCAATTGTGATTACACTGCTTGATTATTTAGCGGGTACAGTGTTTAAAATTGATGCTTCACCCTTTGGTAGGGGATTGAGTGGTTTTATTATTGCAGCAGTTATAATTTACCTTACACAATTTTTTGTGGCAGGTGTATATGTTAGTATAGCTGGTGCATTAATAGGAGCACTTGTAATTGGATTATTTGATGCCTTGATTCCAACAGATGTGTTTTAAAAGAACCGTTTAGGGTATACCTAAACGGTTCTTTTATGCATTATAAATATATAAATGTGTTAATACAAATAATTTAATTATAAAAATAAGTTATACAATATAGAAAATAAACTATATTAATGATATAATAATGGTGAATTTTATATATGGAGGTAACACTATGGTAAATCACGATATTGCTATGGGGATTGTTAGAGTTACTGAGGCTGCAGCACTTGCCTGTTCAAACCTTTTAGGTAGGGGAGATGTTGATTTAATAGAGAAGGCAGCAGTTGATGGAGTAAGACATGCCTTTGATTTACTGCCTATTAAGGGTAGAGTTGTTATAGGAGAATGTGATTTAGATAAAAAACCTATAATGTACATAGGAGAAAAGGTTGGGACGTGGGAAGATGGACTTAAGGAATATGATGTTGCAATCGATCCTTTAGATGGTTCTATACTTGTTGCAAAGGGAAGACCTAATGCTATTTCAGCAGTAGCTGTAAGCGAGAAGGGTAGGATTTTTAGAGCACCTCAAATATATATGAAAAAGATGGCTGTAGGCCCAAAAGCAAAGGGATGTATAGATTTAAATAAAAGCTTAGTTGAAAATATAAAATGTGTAGCTGAAGCTTTAAATAAAGATGTTGAGGAAGTAACTGTTATGATACAGGATAGACCAAGGCATAAGGATTTAATTGAAGAGGCAAGAAGTGTAGGTGCAAGGGTTAAGATATTTGGTGAAGGAGATATTGCAGCAGCACTTGCTACAGCCTTTGAAGAAACAGGGGTTGATATGCTTGTTGGTATAGGTGGTGCACCTGAGGGAGTACTTGCTGCAGCTGCATTAAAATGCTTAGGAGGAGAAATATTGGTAAGGCTTATGCCAGAGAATCAAAGACAGATTGATATGTGTAAAAGGGCAGGGCTTTTGGATGTTGAAAAAATTCTATCACAGGATGATTTAATTACATCCGATGATGTATATTTTTCTGCAACAGCAATTACTGATTCTGATTTGTTAAGGGGAATAATCTATAAAGAAAACTATGCCACAACTCATTCAGTGGTAATGAGGTCCTCAAATGGAGTTTTAAGGTTTGTTGATGCAATTCATAAGCTTGATACGAGTCTTATAAAGGTACAGGAATAATTAAAAGTGTCGTAGAGGCTATTTTAAACCATCTACGACACTTTTGTTTATTGGGCTTAACTATTTTTGGAATATGTATTATACTAAAAAGTATAATATTAAGGGAGGTAGATAGATTGCGTACCTTTATAACCTTTGAATTTAACAGAGATACTAAGGAAAAAATAGCAGAATTACAAAATAAAATAAGAAGTGAAAGTATAAAGGGTAGGTTTAAATACATAGATAATTTTCATTTGACAATTAAGTTTTTAGGAGAAGTTGAAGAGAATAAAATTGAATTGATATATCAGGATCTGTTAAGAAAAATAAAGGGAAAAGAGAAGATTAATATATATTTAAAGGGATTAGGATGTTTTGGAAGAGGAGATGTTATTAAGACAATTTATTTAAAATGCCACGGTGATTTAGATAAGATTAAGGATATATATAATGAGGTGGATAAAATAACTTCAAACTATGGATTTAAGGTGGAAAATAGATTCACACCTCACGTGACCATTGCACAGGAGGTTATCTTAAAGAGCAAATTTGAGGATCTGCAGAAAAAATTTGAAGAGTATTTAATAGATAACATAGTATTTGACAGAGTGACAATAATGAAGAGTGAACAGAGGGATGGTAAGAGAATTTATACGCCTATTTATGAAATCCATCTTAAATAATGGAGATGAAGTATATGCGGTTAAAAAGGGCCTTTTCTTTTATAACATTACTTTTGATAACAGTGGTTGTGCTTTTATATAGAAAACAACTTTTGAATATGATAAAAAATCCAGAGGATATTAGAAATTTTTTATTATCCTATAAGGGATACGCAGTAGCAATTTTTTTGCTTTTATCAACTATTAGGTCGGTTTTTCTGCTTCCTGCTGGAACTTTTGCAGTAATTTCAGGCTTGACATTTGGCAATTTAATTGGCACACTACTTACATGTGTCGGTGTTACCTTAAGTGGTATATTAGCATATTTTATTGCTAAATACTTTGGCAGAGAGTTTGTAGAGTGTATTTTAAAAAGAAGGAAAATAGATATTAATAGCTTGATAAAAAAGGAAGGTCTTTTTTACATAATTTCATTGAGACTTATACCCATATTTCCCTTTGATGCAGTAAGTTATGCTTCAGGGCTTATGGACGTAAATTTTAAAGACTTTGTATTTGGTACTTTTTTAGGTAGCCTTCCGGGTGCATTTATATATACCTTTTTAGGAAATTCAATTATGGATATAAGAGGACCAAAATTTAAATTAGCATTGTTTCTTGTTATAATATCGTCTATAACACCAATTATATATAAATACGTTTTAAAGAAAGGATGATTGTATGATAACAAAGGAGCAAATACAGAGAATAAATGAACTTTACAGAAAATCACAGCAGGAGGGACTTACAGAAGAGGAAAAGAAGGAACAGGCCTATTTAAGAAGACTTTATATTGATTCTGTCAAGGAAAGTTTAAGAGCACAACTTGAAAATATAAAAGTAGTGGATAAGGATGAATATGATGAAATTATGAAAAATAAAGGATGTTCTTGTGGACATGAACATGGAAGTTGTGGTTGTGGTCATAAGCATTAATTAGGTAGTGGTTTTATGAAAAATATTTTGAGAAAAAAATATATAAATATTAGAAATGAGCTTTCAAAAGAGGAAGTTATAAAAAGAAGTATAGTAATTACAAAACATATAATAAATTGGGATAAATTTTTAAATTCAAATTCAATAATGATATATTCTGCCTTTAGAAATGAAGTAGAGACTTCATTTTTGGCAGAGGAGATTCTAAAAGAAGGTAAAGTATTAATATATCCAAAGACAATAAAAAGCCAATTTAAATTAATACCTTGTATAGTAAATAAGATAGATGAATTAACTAAGGGAGAATATGGAATATTAGAGCCTAAGCAATTTGAAGTGATAGATAAAAAGCAAATTGATTTGATTTTTATCCCGGGTGTTGCCTTTGATAAAAATGGGTATAGATTAGGATATGGTGCAGGCTATTATGATAGATTTTTAGAGGATTTTAAAGGTATAAAGGTTGGAATTTGCTACGATTTTCAAATAGTTGATGATGTATATAAGGATGAACACGATATAAAAATGGATTATTTAATCTGTGAAGAGGGAATATTAAAATTATAAGTAAAAAAATTTGAAAAAATTTTAAAAATAATATAGAATAGTGTTGTAATGTTTACCAAAAGGGGGTACATAAAAATGGATACAAAGGGATTACAAAACTTAACTAAAAAATATGAATATGTTTGGGATAAGTTAACAGAAGCTGAACTTAAGGAAGTAATGGATTTCAGTGAAGATTATAAGAAGTTTATGGATGCTTCAAAGACTGAACGTGAAGCTTGCAATGAAATTGTTAGAAGAGCAAAGGAGAAGGGATTCGTTGATATTAACGAATTAATATCACAGGGTAAAAAAATAAATGCTGGCGATAAGATCTATGCTGTAAATAAGGATAAGGCAGTTGCACTTTTTGTAGTTGGTAATGAACCAATGGAAAAGGGATTTAACATTGTTGGTTCACATATAGACTCACCAAGAATAGATTTAAAGCCAAATGCACTATACGAAGATGAAGCCTTTGCAATGCTTGAAACACACTACTATGGTGGAATTAAGAAGTATCAATGGGTTACAATTCCACTTGCAATACATGGTGTTGTAGTTAAAAAGGGTGGAGAAGTTATAAATGTTGTTATTGGTGAAGATGAAAATGATCCAGTTGTATACATAAGTGACCTACTAATACATTTATCAGCAAATCAAATGGAAAAGAAACTTGCCAATGGAATTGAAGGCGAAGATTTAAATGTATTAATAGGAAGTATGCCAATACAAGATAAAGAAGCAAAGGATAGAGTTAAATTAAACATTTTAAGACTTTTAAATGAAAAGTATGGAATGACTGAAGAGGATTTTGTTACAGCAGAGCTTGAAATAGTTCCAGCTGGTAAATCAAGGGACGTTGGTCTTGATAGAAGTATGGTTATGGCTTATGGACACGATGATAGAATTTGTGCATTTACTTCACTTGAAGCTATGTTTGATGTTGAAAATCCACAAAAGACTTGCTGTGCACTATTTGTAGATAAAGAGGAGATAGGAAGCAACGGTGCAACTGGAATGCACTCAAGATTTTTTGAAAATGTAGTAGCTGAAGTTATGGAGCTTAAGGGAGAATATTCAGAACTAAAATTAAGAAGAGCTCTTGCAAATTCTTGTATGCTTTCATCAGATGTAACTTGCGGCGTTGATCCAAATTATCCTGGTGTTGTTGAAAAGAAGAATGCTGCATATCTTGGAAAAGGAATAGTTTTAACAAAGTATACTGGTTCAAGAGGAAAATATTCCTGCAATGATGCAAATGCTGAATTTATGGGCAAGGTTAGAGATATATTCAATGACAACGGTATAGTATGGCAAACTGCTGAATTAGGTAAGGTAGATCAAGGTGGCGGCGGAACAATAGCGTATATTTTAGCAGAATATGGTATGGAGGTTGTTGACTGTGGTGTTGCACTACTTAGTATGCATGCACCATGGGAAATAGCAAGTAAGGCAGATATTTATGAAACATATAGGGCGTATAAGGCATTCCTATTAAATGCATAAGAACAATCAGAGGGTGGTTTTAAACCACCCTCTGATTATTTTCAAATACTATAAACCTAAAAATAAAAAAATATAGGCATTTTTTAAATTTTTACGCATATTATGCATATAATGCATTAGGAGTGGTGGTATGGGTGAAGCAATTTTTTTAGCTGACAAATCATTAACTATAACAAATGAAAAACCAGAGGAAAATATAAATACAGATATAATCTGCTGTGGTTTCAATGGAAATTTTATATATAGAAGTTTTTTGAAATTTGATATATCTTCTCTTCCCTATAATGCTTTTATAACATCAGCAATACTTCAGCTATTTTTGATTGAGGATTATTTTAAGTGTTTAAGTAAAAATTTATATGCTTATATGTTACAGGAGGATTTTGGTGACTTCACAACATATAATCATCAGCCAAAGTTTTATAATGACTATATTAGAACAAATATATCCTATAAAAAGTATGGATTAATTAATATAAATATAACAAGTTTTGCACAACGGTGGATGAGTGGGGAAGTTATAAATAAGGGTATTTTATTAAGATGTGAAGAGAATAAAAAATCTCTTGTAGCCTTCGGTTCATCAAAAAGTAGCCAGTATTCTACAATTCCAAAACTATATATAAATTTTATAAAACCAAGGGTATATGATGAGGGTAAGTTTATAGAAGTTAAAGAGGAGGTTATGGATTTAAATTTTATAAATACCGGTTATAGTAGTGTTTATGATGTAAGTAGAATGATTATAGGAAGTTTTTTTATAAAAAATACAGGATATAAAGACATTGATGTGTGCGTTGATGTAAGTGCAGATGGTTTTACTTGGGTTAGAGATATTGAAAAGAGGGTTTGTATAAGCCAATGTGAAATTCTTGTACCAAAGTACTATGGAAAATACTATAGAATATCTACATATACAAATGGTGAAGGAAGAGTGAATATTAAATTTATTTATCAGGTGTATAAATAGGGGGGAGATATATGCCTAATAATGCTGTTTTTTCAAATAGTGCAAGTGATCTTAAGGTTCAGATTTTTGGATCAAGTGTTACTACGCCTATACAGGTAGATTCGAACGGTAAGCTACAAATTTTAACTGAAAATCCAATAAATGTAACTGCGACAGATTTGGATATTAGAAATCTCTCAAGTAGTCAAGATGGTGTAGCAGTCTACGGTAGTAATGATGGCGGAACTACTATGAAAATATTAAAAACGAATACTGATGGAGAACTATTTATTACATCTGATGAGACTTTGACAGTGCAGGCTACTGATCTTGATATAAGGAATTTAACAACTGATGATAGTGTTTCAATCTATGGTACCGATGGAACAGATAAAAGACAGATAAAAACAGATAGTAGTGGACGAATTGAGGTTGCATCGATTGCAAACGAAGTAGATATAAGAAATTTATCTAATTCACAGGATTCAATTTTAATCTATGGGTATGATGGTGAAAACAACAAGGTTATCACAACAGATAGCGATGGCTTAATTAAAGTAGTAAATGCAAAGAGGAGTTTTGAAAGTCAACTGTTTGGTGATTTGAATACCACAGATAGTTTCACTTATCTTTCCTTTAAAGATGTATCAATGTATTCCGATTATGTATTTTATATAAAAAATAAGGGAAGTAACAGTGCAAGCCTAATAGTGCAGATTAGTCCTACAAATAATGCAAATGATGCAATAGACCATATAATTGACATTATTGTAACTTCGGGCGCCAAAGAACTCATAATACCAAGTAAATTTTTACAATATGTAAGGCTTGGATACAAATCAACATTAAGTGGACAATCAACTACATTGGATGTTTATTTTCAAGCAAGATATTAAATTTGTGGGTGGGAGGGTGGGATAAAGGGGGATATATGTCAATCACGTGTGTTATTTTAGGGGTTTGTAACTTGGAGGAGGAATTAATTGATCAGTTAAAATTTATATCAAAGGATATAATATATGTTCCTATTGTTATTAAGGGAACTAAAAGAAGTGATATTAAGATTTCAAACATAAATTTCGATGGGAATTTATCTAAACTTAAAAATATGGTTCTATCTCAAGTCACTGGAGAATATGTTTTATTTATTATGTCAAATGAGAGAATCTCAGATATAGAATATATAAAAAAATTAAAACTTGAGCATGATGCATACTCCTTTAATGTAATTCAAAATAGGGCAGAGGGAATTGTAGTTGAAAAACAAATAAGGCTCCATAAAAGAAATATTACATACATAGGTCATAATGGAAAAAGTGTGGCTTCTTTTGATTTGGAGGCATTAGATATATTTATTAATACAAAGACTTCTAAGGAAGAAAATATTAATATATATAAAGCTTTAAATAAGTATACAGATAATCTATCTAATTATGATTTTGTTGTCTATAGTATGGAGTTATATTATTTGTCCTGTGAATTTGATGAAGTAATAAAGCTATATAATGTAATACATCATATGGGAGTAGATGAATATACTAAAAGATTAGTTGGTTTATCTTATTTTTATAAAAATAGGTATATAGAAGCTAAAATGTTCTTTGAAGAATTAAAACAAAAAAAATATGGTGATTCATCCTATTTTTCAGGATTGATAAATAAAAGGCTTGGAAATTATAATGAAGCTATTGAGGATTTTTTTAGTTGTCTAAAAAGTAAAGATTTTGACATTAGTGTATGGGGATGTAATAGCTTTTTGTGCTATTATGAGTTAGGAGAGGTCTATTATTTTTTAGAGGATTATTCTACCTCTTTAAAATACTATAGTTATGCTTATATGGCAAAAAAGGAATATATATTTTTAAACAAAATGTTTAGGATATTTAAGGTGCTTAAATTTAAAATAAATGTGATAGAAGGATACTTAAGGGACAATTTAAATATACAGGGAAGAGATTTGTATATTAATATGATGAGGGGACTTAGGGATACTGCAAGATGGGAGGAGGTAATTAAATATAGCATATTTGAAGATGATTTAGAATCAGTAGAATCAAGAATTATTGCCTATTATCATATAGGTGAATTTAGTAGGTGTTTTGACCTCATATATACTTATTTTAAATATTTAGATAAAGAATTCTTTCTAACATTGGGTGTTTGCTGTATTTTACTTGATAGCAATCTGTATTTGACAAAATTTAAGGACTTTGTGGAAATAATCAAAAGGGAAAATTTGTCTGAGTTAATAGATGCCCACAATTACTTTTATTTTAATACCGAATACAAAGGGAACACTATTTACTTAGAAGCTATAATAAAGTTACTTTTAAGAAGCAGAAACAGCAAAGTTGAAGGCTATGTAAAAAGGCTTATATCCGATAAAATTGATATAAAGTTTTATGATGTTTTAAAAAGTTGTTATGAAAATAAATATTATGATTTATGCTTACAGATAATAGATGATAAATATAGAGATTACAAATTTGATTTCAATGTATTAACAATAAATGCAAAAATATGTTTTCTAAAGGGCAATTATTCAGATTGTGAAAAGTATATTTCCTATGCACTGATGCTTAAGGATAGTGAAGAGTTAAATAGACTACTTTGTATGTGTAGAATAAAAACATCTGTATTAAATATTTTAAAGTCAAAGGATTTGAGTGTAAAGACATCCTGTAGTAGAGCTGTTGATTATTTAGAGCTTGCATATAATAATTTAGATATTTTTAAAGATGAATGAGGTGGTATAGGTGGAAAAGGAGATGTTTAATTTTTTAACAGAAGAGGATGTAAAAAATGAGATAAACTCCTATCAATTAATTGTAAACTACATAAAGGAAAATTTTAAAGATGGAGAGGATTATGGTAAGATAGCAGAATACCCAAAACCAAGTTTATTAAAATCTGGAGCTGAAAAACTATGCTCACTTCTTAATTTTTCCGTTCAGGTTGAGATATTAGAAAAGGTAGAAGATTTTAAAGAAGGTATATTTCATTATGTTTGTAAGTGTACTCTTAAAAATAGTTTAGGACGCACTGTTTCAGAAGGATTAGGGTCCTGCAATAGCAGAGAAAGTAAGTTTTTAAATCAAAATCCATATGGAGTAGCAAATACTGTATTAAAGCTGTCGAAGAAGAGAGCACTTGTTGATGCTATATTAACTGCAACGAGGACATCGGGTATGTTTACTCAAGATATAGAGGAATTAGATGAGATAATAAATACAAATATAAAGGTGAATTTAGCTACAGCCAGCCAGAAGGCCTTTATTGCAAAACTTGCAAAGGATAAAGGAATGTCGGAAACACAACTTATGGATTTTACAAAAAAAGTAACAGGTAAGGAAAAATCAAAGGATTGGACAAAGGATGATGCAGCAAAAATTATAAAAACATTGAAAAATAAATAGAATAATATGAGTCCTTGTGCAAACAATAATTTAAAGGGGTGATATTGTGCAGCACAAGGACATTTTTAATTTTAATAATCCTGATTTTTCTCAACCTATTTCAATTTTAGAGGAGCAGGAGTTTATCAACTATAATTATGATGAATTGCCGTTGCAAAGACTCCCAGAAGAATTAGATAGGTTTACAAGCTTAGGAGCAATAGGTATTGCACTAAATGGTTTGGGGAAAAGAGTCGAATCAGAACACATTTTAAAAAGATTGTAGAGTTCCATTCTATTTCAAATAATTTTTTCGTAAAAATAAGTTAATCATTGACAAAATATTCGAAAAAGATGTAAAATATAAGCGAACCTCCACTTTTCACCACAATAAAAAGGGGGAGGGGTTCAAAATGCTAAAGGAAAAAATCGAAAATTTAAGAATTGAGTTGTATAATGCAATTTTAACAAATAAATTAGATAAAGTATTATATTTAAGCCAAGAATTAGATAAGCTTATAGTTGAGTATTATAATATGACAACTCAAAATGCTTATCTTCCATCTTAATCACCATTTTAGCCAAGGAATTATCCTTGGCTAAAAATTTTTTTTGAAAAAATAAAAATACTATGGAAGGATTTTTATTTTTGTTATAGAATTATAATTGTAGTGGTGAAAAGTGGAGCAAAGTGGTTTAAAAGTGGAGGATAAGATGTTTATTGGGGAGTATAGTCACGCACTTGATGCCAAGAACAGAATGATTGTTCCAGCAAAGTTTAGAGAAGGTTTAGGTGGAAAATTTATAATAACAAAGGGGCTCGATGGTTGTCTATATGTTTATCCTATCGATGAGTGGAAGAAGCTTGAGGATAAATTGAAGCAACTTCCTTTAACAAATAAGGACGCCCGTGCCTTTGTTAGATTTTTCTTTTCTGGAGCATCAGAGGTTGAGATAGATAAGCAAGGTAGAGCTTTAATTCCCCAAAATCTTATCGAATATGCAAATATAGAAAAGGAAATAGTAAGTATAGGGGTTTCAAATAGAATTGAAATTTGGAGTAAAGATAAGTGGCTTGAATATAATGAACAAAATATAGACTACGATGAAATAGCAGAGAAGATGTCACAGCTTGGAATATAGTAATGAGGTGGTAATGTATATGGAATTTAAACATATTTCTATTATGCTACAGGAATGTATTGAGGGTTTAAATATAAAACCTGATGGTATATATGTTGATGGTACTTTAGGTGGTGCGGGCCACTCAAGTGAAATAGTAAAAAGGCTAAGTGGAGGATTGTTAATTGGAATAGATCAGGACAAAGATGCATTAAGGGCATCTATGGAAAGGCTTAAAGATTTTAATAATGTTAAGTTTGTACATAATAATTTTGCAAATATTAAGTATGTATTAAATGAATTGAATGTAGATGGTGTTGATGGTATTTTGCTTGATTTAGGTGTTTCTTCATATCAGCTTGATACTCCTGATAGGGGATTTAGCTATATGCATAATGCAAAGCTTGATATGAGAATGAATAGAGATGTTGATATAACAGCCTATGATGTTGTAAATGGATATACTAAAGAACAATTAATATATATTCTAAAGGAATATGGAGAAGAAAAATGGGCCTCAAGAATTGCAGAATTTATAGTTAAACAAAGAAATGTAAAACCTATTGAAACAACATATGAACTTGTGGATGTCATAAAGGCTGCAATACCAGCATCTGCAAGGCGTGAAGGACCACATCCTGCAAAGAGAACATTTCAAGCAATTCGTATAGAGGTTAATAAGGAGATTGAAATATTAGAAAAGGCTGTTAATGACTGTTTAGATGTTTTAAAAAGTGGAGGTAGACTCTGCATTATAACATTTCATTCCTTAGAGGATAGAATTGTAAAAAATGTCTTTAAGGAGAGACAAAATCCTTGTACTTGTCCACCAAGCTTTCCTGTTTGTGTTTGTGGAAAAAGGGGAGATATTGAAATAATTACAAAAAAGCCAATAGTACCATCGGATGAAGAAATAGAATATAATCCAAGATCAAGAAGTGCAAAACTTAGAATAGCACAAAAAATATAGGTTCTAAAGGTGTGCGGGGGTGAATAATTATGGTAATGGCAAGTAATAAGAATAGATATAAAACGCAGGGTAATGTTGCCTATAAGGTTGAAGTTAACGAGAAAAATAAGGTTAAAAAAGTAGAAAAACCCAAAAAAAGTACTAATAAAAATATAAAGGTTAAACTTAAAGTCTTAAGATTTATATTATTTACATTTGCACTTTCAATATTTACATTATCAAGGTTTGTACTTATATATAATATGAATACTGAACTTAGAGAATTAAAGAGTCAGGTTGCACAGGTGCAAAAGGAAAATCAAAATCTTCAGGTGTCACTTGCTGTTAAAAATAATATAAAAAAGATTGAAGGTGAAGCTGTAAAAAAATATAATATGGTAAATCCTAAGGCGGAAGAGGTAAAATACGTTGATGTCAAGATGTTATGTTCTGTTGAAGATAAAAAGGTTACAGCATATAAATTATTTCAAAAGTTCGTAGGTTTCATCCATTGATTTAGTAATAAACATAGGGGGGATGTATTTGTCAAGGACAACGCTGTCAATGAAAAGAAGAATAGTAGTTGTATACATTATAATGATTATAGTTCAAACAGTAATAGTAGGAAGATATGCTTGGGTTCAACTTGTATGGTCTCCCCAACTACAGAGAATGGCAAAGGAACAGTGGACTTATGAAATTATTATAGAAGCAAATAGGGGAAAGATTTTAGATAGAAATGGAAATGCTCTGGCTTTAAGTGGAAATGTAAATAGAGTCGATGTGGTTTTAAAAGATGTAAATGATGCAGTAAAAAAGAATAAGATTACTAAAGAGGAGATGGCAAGTAAGTTAGCTCCACTACTTGATTTGAGTAAGGATAGTATTTTGAAAAAGTTAAATATGAATTATAATGCTGTCATATTAAAAAGAAGAATTGATAAAGACATAGGAAATAAAATTAGAGAACTAAAGTTGCCAGGGGTAATAGTGTCTGAGGATACAAAACGATACTATCCTAATGGCAATTTTTTAGCACATGTTTTAGGAACTACAGATGCAGATGGTAATGGAAGAGCAGGGCTTGAAATGTATTATAATAAAGAGTTAAAGGGTAAAACTGGTAGATTAATTATCCAAGGAGATGCGTATCACAGAGAATTACCCTATGATGCACCTACCTATATTCCTCCTAAAAATGGATATGATTTAGTTTTAACAATAGATCAGTCAATTCAATTTTTTGTTGAAAGGGCATTAGAACAAGGACTTGAGGAATATAAAGCAAAGAGAATAAGTGCAATAGTTATGGATCCAAAGACAGGAGAAATTCTGGCAATGGCAAACAAACCAGATTATGATCCTAATAATCCTTTTGCTGGTAAAACTACTGAGGAGGCACTAAATAGCTGGAGAAATAGAATGGTTCAAGAGAATTTTGAGCCTGGTTCAATTTTGAAGGTATATACTGCTGCAGCAGCACTTGAGGAAAATATAGTAAATGAAAATAGTAAATATGTATGTACTGGAGGCAAGGTGGTTGCAGGAAGAAGAATAAAATGTTGGAAGACTTCAGGTCACGGTACACAAACCTTTGCCGAAATTCTACAAAATTCCTGTAACGTAGGTTTTATGGAGGTAGGTCTTGAGCTTGGTGCACAAAGACTTCGTAAGTATTTTGCGCAATTTGGATTTGGTCAAAAAACTGGTATAGATTTTCCAGGTGAAGAAAAAGGTATATTGATTCCGGTATCAAGTATGGGACCTGTGGAAACAGCAAACCAAGCCTTTGGTCAAGGTGTTGCGGTAACTGGAATTCAATATATTACTGCATTGTCTGCAATTGCAAATGATGGTGTAATGATGAAACCCCACTTTTTAAAGAAGGTATTATATACAGATGAGGATGGAAATACATCTGTTATAAGAGAATACCAACCTCAGAGTGTAAAACAAGTAATATCAAAGGATACAGCTGCGGAGTTGAGGAGTTTGTTAGAACTTGTTGTATCAAAGGGAGGAGCGAAAAAGGCATACTTAGAAGGTTATCACGTTGGAGGAAAAACTGGTACTGCACAAAAGGTTGCCCAAAACCCTAAATCTGGTTATGAGCCCGGTAAGTATATT
Source organism: Caloramator proteoclasticus DSM 10124 (assembly GCF_900129265.1). Lineage (GTDB taxonomy): Bacteria > Bacillota > Clostridia > Clostridiales > Caloramatoraceae > Thermobrachium > Thermobrachium proteoclasticum. Next base: position 26,093 of record NZ_FQVG01000007.1, read on the forward strand.
TCGTCCTTTGGTGCTATCGTTCCTGCTAATAATCCAAGGTTTACTATATTAGTATCAATAGATGAACCAGATCCATCCAACTATTATGCAGGTAGTACCGCTGCACCTCTTGCAAGGGTTATAATTGAAGACATTGTAAAATACTTAAATATTGAACCAGATAGTGTTGAGGTGATAACACCTGAAATAGTTTTACCAGAAATTAGAGGTTTAAAATTGAATGAGGCTGTTAATATTTTGAAACAAAATAAGATTGACTATGAGAAGCAAGGGAATGGAGATATAGTGTATGATATGAGTCCAAAACCTGGAGTTTCTGTCAAACAAAATACAAAGATAACTTTATATATGGGATACGAACAAAACAAAGATTTAAAGGTGGTTGTTCCTGATTTTAAAAATATGACTAAAAAGGAAATTACGGAACTTGCTAAGGCTCTGGGAATAAAAGTTAATATTTCTGGTGAAGGTATCGGAGCAACACAGGATATTTTACCAGGACAAGAGGTTGATAAAAACACTACAATTAATGTACTATTAGAACAGCCGGAGGATTAATATATTTAGCACAATATGGTATTCCATATTGTGCTAAAAAATTAAAGGGGGTGTATTTATGAATCTTTTTTCTCTGCTTAATGGGTTGGATTTTGAGTTGTTACAGGGCGATGATGTAGAGATAAGACACCTGTCTTATTCAAGTAGTGATATTAGAAACGAAAGCCTTTTTTTCTGCATTGAGGGGTTTAAAACAGACGGACACTTATTTGTAAAGGAAGCTGTAGAAAAGGGTGCAAGGGCTGTAGTTGTCTCAAAGGATGTTTTTGTTGGTAACGATATTACGGTTGTAAAGGTCAAGGATACCAGAGAAGCAATGGCAGCTATCTCTGCTAAATTTTATGGCACACCTTTAAATTCTTTAGAGGTTATTGGTGTTACTGGTACAAATGGAAAGACTACAACTACATTTATGATTAAATCAATTTTAGACGAGTTCAATAAAAAAACAGCCCTATTAGGTACAATATATGAAATTATAGGAGATAAAATAGAAGAAGCTAAAAGAACCACCCCTGAATCTTTAGATTTACAAAGGTATTTTTATGAAATGAAACAAAATAATATTACCCATTGCATTATGGAGGTTTCATCCCATTCCCTTGAGCTTAAAAGAGTTTATGGAATTAATTTTAAAGTAGGTATTTTTACAAACTTAACACAGGATCACTTAGATTTTCATAGGACTATGGAAAATTATTTTAATGCAAAAATGAAATTATTTAATTGTAGTGAATATTGTGTTATAAATATAGATGATGAATATGGGAAAAAAGCTTATGGCCTATTGAAAAATAAAAAGATAATAACATTTGGAATAGATAATAGAGCAGATATTATGGCAAAGAATTTAATAATAGATTCAGATGGGACAGAATTTGATTTAATATTAGATAATTATATTAGAAGAGTAAAACTACATCTGCCAGGTAAATTTAATGTTTATAATGCATTAGGAAGTATTGCTGCAGCACTTTCAATAAATATACCTATTGAGGTTGCAGTAAAGGGAGTTGAAAAATTAAAATCAGTACCTGGAAGAAGTGAAAAAATTAGTTGTAATATAGGCTCCACAATTGTAATTGATTATGCACATACTCCTGATGGAATAGAAAATATATTAAAAGCTGCAAGGGAATATACAAGAGGAAGGTTAATTACTGTATTTGGATGTGGAGGCGATAGAGATAGAGGAAAAAGACCACTTATGGGCAAGGCTGCAGGGCTACTTTCTGATTTTTGTATTATAACATCTGATAACCCAAGAAGTGAAGAACCACAGGATATAATAAAAGATATTATACCTGGTATTGTTACTACTAATTGTAAATATGTTATAATTGAAGATAGAAGAAAGGCAATAGAATATGCCATAAAAAATTCAGTAAAGGGTGATGTAATAGTGATTGCTGGAAAGGGACATGAAAAATATCAAATACTTAAGGACAAAGTTGTAGAATTTGATGAAAGAAAAATTGTAGAGGATATTTTGAAGGAAGTAGTAACTCTGGAGGATATTATTACAGCTACAAAGGGGAAGGCGTATAATATAAAGGATGCAAAAATAAAAGTAAATAAAATACAAACAGACAGTAGAAAAATTGAAGAGGGTGATGTTTTTGTTGCACTTATTGGAGAAAAATTTGATGGGCATAATTTTATAAAGGAAGTTAAAGAAAAAGGTGCTTTATGTGCTGTAGTTTCAAAGTTAGATTTAAATGTGGATATACCTCAAATTTTAGTAGATGACACATTAATGGCCTATAAAGAAATAGCAAGATACTATAGGTTAAGATATGACATTCCTGTTGTGGCGGTTACTGGCAGTAGTGGTAAAACAACAACTAAGGAGATGATAGCTTCAGTTTTATCCCAAAGGTTAAATGTATTAAAGACTGAAAAGAATTTTAATAATGAGATAGGAATACCAATGACAGTTTTAAATCTAAATTCAAAACATAGGGCAGCTGTTTTAGAAATGGGAATGGATCGCTTTGGAGAGATTGAAAGTTCAGCATATGTAGCAAATCCTAATATTGCTGTTATTAGTAATATAGGAACAGCACATATTGAAAAGTTAGGAAGTAGGGAAAATATACTAAAGGCTAAAATGGAAATAACTACATTTTTTAAAGAGGATAACATATTGATAATAAATGCTGATAATGATATGTTAAATAAAGTAGTGACAGATAAATATAAAGTTGTTAAATTTGCAATTAATAATGATGCTGAATATAAAGCTTATGATATAATAGATTTAGGTTCTGAGGGAATGGAATTTAAATGCTTATTATCAGGTATTGAAAGAAAATTTAAAGTTGCACTACCAGGAACACACAACATATATAATGCCTTATCTGCAATAGCTGTAGGAGATATTATAGGTTTAAATTATGAAGAAATATACAATGGGATATTGGTATTTAATCCTGGTAATATGAGGATGAACATTGTTGAATTAGATGAGGATATTAAACTAATAATTGACTGCTATAATGCAAATCCAGATTCAATGAAGGCCGCATTAGATGTCTTAAGTAAGTTTAAAGGGAGAAGAATTGCAGTCTTAGGAGATATGTTTGAACTTGGAGAGTATTCAGTTGAGTTACATAAGGAAGTTGGAGGATATGCTGCGAATAAGTGTGATATGTTAGTTGCAATTGGTGATTTTTCAAAATATTACTTTGAAGAGGCAAAAAATAAAATTGAATCCTACTATTTTAAAACTAAAGAGGAAGCACTAAATTTTATTAAAAGTAATGTTAAAGGAAATGATGTTATTTTAATAAAGGCTTCAAGAGGTATGGAGCTTGAGTATATATCTGACAATTTAAAAGAGCATAGGAAGTGAGGTTGTAAACATGGAGCTTACGATATTTGCTACAATACTTTCTTTCATAATTGTACTTTTGATAGGACCAATAGTTATTCCTCTTCTTAAGATATTTAAGTTTGGACAAAATATTAGAGAGGAAGGACCAAAAAGCCATCTTAAAAAGGCTGGAACACCAACGATGGGTGGACTGATGTTTATAATAAGTTTAATAATATCAGTATTGGCTCTTTCTTCAAAAATGAGCAGTGCACTATGGATTGCGTTGATTACAACTGTTGGATATGGTTTTATAGGACTTCTTGATGATAGCTTGAAGATAATTCGAAAGCAGAACTTAGGATTAAGAGCCTATCAAAAATTAATAGGTCAAATAACCTTTGCATTAATTCTTTCAATTTACGCCTATAACAATCCAGATATTGGCAGTATGGTGCACATACCATATACAACTAAATTTATTGATTTAGGTAGTTTCTATATACCATTTATGGTTTTTGTTGTTGTGGGAACTACTAATGCAGTTAATTTAACTGATGGATTAGACGGTTTAGCAGCCAGTGTTACTTTAATTATCTGTGTTTTCTTTGCTATTGTTACCTATGGATTAAAAAGGCAGGATCTATCATTGTTTTGTGGTGCTCTTGCAGGAGGTCTTTTAGGATTTTTAAAATATAATGCATATCCAGCACAGGTTTTTATGGGAGATACAGGATCCCTTGCTTTAGGTGGTGCTATATCAGCACTTGCAATTTTACTAAAGATGCCCTTCATAATAGTAATAGTTGGGGTAATATATGTTGTTGAGACACTTTCGGTAATTATTCAGGTGATTAGCTTTAAATTAACAAAGAAAAGAGTATTTAAAATGGCACCACTTCATCATCACTATGAACAGTTAGGTTGGCATGAAACTAAGATTGTTGCTTGGTTTAGTATATTTACTGCCATATTTTGTTTAATTGGTTTTTTAGCAATTAGTTTTTAGGGGGTTTAGCATGAAGGGAAAAAAAGGGCCTATTGACTTTGTCCTCTTTGCAGATATACTAATATTACTTTCCATAGGTATTTCTATGGTTTTCAGTGCCAGTATGCCTGAAGGAGAAATATATTATGGTAATCCACACTATTTCTTAATTAGACAAAGTATATGGGCAGTATTAGGAATTATTGTTATGTTGTTTACATCAAATATAGATTATAGGTTTTGGAGAAATAAAAACATTTTAGTTTTTGGATTTTTTACTGTTGTACTTATGTTAATTGGAGTTTTCTTTTTTCCACCTGTTAAAGGGGCCAGAAGATGGCTGGGGTTTGGATTTGCAAAAATTCAGCCATCTGAGATAGCAAAGATTTTTATAGTTTTATTTTTGGCTAATATGATTGAAAAAAAGGGCCAAGATACAATGAAAAGCTTTTTTAGAGGATTATTTCCAGGACTTGTTATTATGGGGATTTTTGTTGGTCTAATTATTAAGGAACCTAATATGAGTACATCGGTTATTATAGCTACAGTATCACTTATTTTGTTATTTGCAGGTGGTGCAAAGATAAGGCATATGCTCCTTTTATTTTTATCAGGTGTAGTTTTAGCAATTATTGCAATTATTAGAGAACCCTATAGAATGAGAAGATTTACAGGTTTTTTAAACCCTTGGGCTGATAAATTAGAATCTGGATATCAAGCAATTCAGTCCCTTTATGCATTGGGTGCTGGAGGGCTATTTGGTAGAGGACTTGGTCTTTCAAAGCAGAAGTTTTATTATATACCAGAAGCACAAAATGACTTTATATTTGCTATAATTGGTGAGGAATTAGGTTTTATTGCTACCTTTATTATAATTCTATGCTTCTCTGTACTTATATGGAGAGGAATTAGAATTTCAATTAAGTGTAAAGATAAATACGGAAGCCTTGTAGCCTTAGGAATTACATCAATAATAGCAGTTCAATCATCTGTCAACTTTTTAGTTGTATCATCATTTATGCCAGTTACTGGTGTTACACTACCACTAATTAGCTATGGCGGTTCATCGTTACTTTTTACAATGGCAGGACTTGGGATACTGTTAAATATATCCAGATATATAACAAAGGATGGAGTTGATTAATATGAAGGTAATAATTACTGGTGGGGGTACAGGAGGACATATATATCCAGGTGTAGCAATAGCAAAAAAAATTCAGGAAAAGTATAAGGGAGCAGAGATAATTTTTGTTGGAAGCGAAAATGGGCTTGAAGGTAAATTAGTTCCAAAGGAAGGATTTAAAATAAAACTTATACCTGTTGAGGGACTTAATAAAAGAATTTCTTTTGGTACCTTCAAGTCAGTGATAAAGGTATTAAAGGGATTTGGTAAGGCTGGCAAAATTATAAATGAATTTAAGCCAGATGTTGTTATTGGAACTGGAGGTTATGTATGTGGTCCTGTGGTAATGCAGGCAGCACTAAAGGGGATACCAACAATAATTCACGAACAGAATGCTTTTCCAGGCGTTACTAATAAAATTCTTTCACACTTTGTTGATAGAATTGCTATTACATTTAGGGAATCTGAAAAATATTTTCCTAAGAATAAGGTTGTGTATACAGGAAATCCAATAAGGAAGCAGATACTTATGGCTAATAAAGAACAGGCAATTTCATCAATGGGGCTTGAGAAAAATAAGCCAATTGTGTTAGTGGTTGGAGGAAGTAGAGGAGCAAAAAATATAAATATTGCAGTTGTTGATATTATAAATGAACTATATAAAAATGGTATACAGCTTATATTTATCACAGGTGAAAACAATTATAATGAGGTAATTGAAAAAGTAAAGTCTAAATATCAAATAAACAATATGAAGGGAATTAAAATTTTACCATATGTGTATAATATGCACGATGCATTAGCAGCCTCTGATTTGATTATAAGTAGAGCAGGTGCTACTATTATATCTGAGATAACTGCATTAGGAAAACCATCTATTTTAATACCTTCACCCTATGTTGCAAATAATCATCAAGAATATAATGCAAGGGCATTAGAGGAAAAAGGTGCCTGCATTGTAATAAAAGAATCAGAACTTAAAAATGATATATTAAAGGAACAGGTATTAAATATAGTTAAAAATAAAGAGATATTATTGAATATGGCAAATGCATCTAAAAAACTTTCAAAATTAGATGCTGCAGATAATATAGTAAATCTTATAGAAGAGATTAAAAAATAATGTTGCAGGAATCTTCCTGCAACAAATTTATTGAAATACAAGGGATGGTGTTATGGAGGAAAAACTTATTAAAAGACAAAAACAAAAAAGGTTCTTATCATTTTTAATCATTTTTATAATTCTTTCAATTACAGTTGTAATTTCATTAAAATCAGATTATTTTAAAATAAAGGAAGTTGAAGTTAAAAATAATAATTTGATATCAAGGGATGAGGCTATCATTTTAGCAAATGTAATAGGAGAAAATATATTTTTTTTAGATAAAAATAAAGTAAAAACAAACATTCTAAATAATCCCTACGTTAAAGACGTAAAAATAAATAAAAAACTTCCTTCAAAGATTTTATTGACAATTGAAGAAAAGGATATAAAGGGAATTATAAGAGTAAAAAATTATTTTGTAGATATCGATAGTGAAGGAAGAATGGTTCATACTATAAACAAATTTCCTAATGGTAAGCTTATATATTTAGAAGGAATAGATGCAAAGGAATATGTGTTTAATGAATATGTTACCAGTGATTCTGTAAAATTAAAAAGTATTGTTGAGATATTAAAGATTTTCTCGTATATAGATATAAAATCCCAAATTGAGAAGGTAGATGTTAAGGACCCTTATAATGTTAATATTATAACAAAAAGTGGAATTAATATATGTGTAGGAGATTGTTCTAATTTAGAATATAAACTTTCCTTTGCAATGACTCTTTTAAAAAGCCCTGAATTAAGTGGTAAGAAGGGGACTATAGATATAAGTTCTGATGGAACAGCTGTATTTAACGAAAAGAGGTGATTAGATGAAAAAATTAAAATCACAGTTAAGCTTAGCCTTTATTTGTCTTATATTAGGTTTTATGATAACTTATCAGTATAGAATTTCCTATTCTAAAACAAAAATTGTAGATACAAGACAAATAAGTGACTTAGTTAAGCAAAATGAAATTTTGAAAAAGCAGAAGGAAGAATTGGATTTGAAGGTTAGAGAGTATCAATCAAAAATTGATGAAATTGAAAAATCAGTTACAATAGGTAATGAGGCTGTTGAAAAGTTAAAAAACGAGCTTGATAATTTAAGAGTTCTATCGGGACTTAATGATGTTGAAGGCCAAGGTATTGTTATTACAATTTCTCCAGTAGATAATGTTAAAAATAATTATATAAACCAAGTTTATGCTACTGATATTTTAGATATTATAAATGAATTAAACTCATCTGGTGCAGAGGCAATATCAATAAATGAAGAAAGGTATATAGCAAGAACTCAAATAAGAGAGGCAGGTGCCTATATAAAAATAAATGAAACAAAGTTTAGTCCACAGGATAAGTTTGTTATAAAGGCTATTGGAGATCCAAGTATATTAGAAGGTGCATTTAAAATGCCAGGAAATATTTTAGAACAGAATGCAGATAGAATAGCTTATACAATTGAAAAATCAGATAATATTAAAATATTAAAGTACAACAAAAAGATAGATTTTAAATATGCTAAACCAGGAAGGTGATGAGATGGTACCTTTAATAGGATTATTGATAGGTGTGTTATTGGGTATATTTTTAAAAATAGATATTCCAACATCGTTTACAGCGTATATTCCCGTAGCGATACTTGCAGCCCTCGATTCTGTTTTTGGAGGAGCAAGGGCATCCCTTGAAAAAAAGTTTGATTCTGATATATTCATATCAGGTTTTTTTAGTAATATTGTACTTGCTATAGGGCTAACTTATCTTGGGGATACATTAAATGTACCTATATATTTAGCAGCTGTAGTAGTATTTGGTAGCAGGCTTTTTAATAACTTTGCAATTATAAGAAGAATAATATTAGAGAAGCTAAGGAGTAAGATGAAGGAAAGGGAGGAGTAGTGAAATGAAATTTAATGAATCAAAACTTCTCCTTATGATGTCAGGTATATTCACTGGTATTGTAATTACATCTTTTTTAGTCAAATCTACTCCTACTAAAACAATCTTTTTGACTTATAAGGATTATCAAAAACTTAAACACGAAAATTTCACATTAAATAGAGAAGTGGCAGCACTATCTAAAAATTTAGTTGAACTTCAGGTAAAATATAATCAATATACTACAAGTGAAAAAAGGACAAAAACAATCCTCGAATCTTTAAAAAAGGAATATGAAGAGGCCAAAATGTTATCAGGAATGGAGCAGGTTAAGGGACCAGGAATAGAAGTAAAGGTTGATGATGCACGAAGAAGTACTTACTTAAATGACTTTGAATTATGGAATAGTATAGTTCACGATTTTGATTTAAGACAACTTATTGTTGATTTAAAAAATGCAAATGCAGAAGCAATTGAAGTTAATGGGTATAGAGTAGTTGCTAATACATCAATAACCTGTGAAGGTCCTATAATTATGATAAATGGGAATTATATAACACCACCCTTTACAATTAAAGCAATAGGTGATAAAGACGCACTTTACTATGCTATGTATAATCCTGATAGCTGGTATAAAACAATGGAATTGAGAGGATTGAAATTGAATTTAATAAAGCAGGATGAAATTACAATAAAGGGTGTTAATGAAGATATTGAACCTAAATACTTAAAAATAAAAAGATAAAAATTATTTTAGTTTAGACTAATTTTTTTTTAAAATGTTACGATAATAAAAAAGTAAAATAAATTTTATTTTGTAAAAAGGGAATCTGAAATTTTTGTTGAATTATATTAATAATATACTAATGTTGGGAGGTTAAAATTTAAATGAGCAATGTAGTTGCAGCCTTAGATATAGGTTCATCTAAAGTGTGTATAATTATTGCTGAGATGAAAAATAAGCAGTTTAATGTTTTAGGTGTTGGAACCTCCGAGTGTAAGGGTGTTAAGAAGGGAATTATAGTTGATATAGATTCAACTGTTGAAGCAATAAATAGTGCACTAAAACAAGCAGAACATATGTCAAATAAAAAAATAAAATCGGTATTTGTTAATATTCCTGGAGGATATACTAACCTATATAAAACAAAGGGAGTTATAGCTGTTTCAAGGGATGATAAGGAAATTACAAAGGAGGATGTAAATAGGGTACTTGAGGCAGCAAAGGTTGTAGCAATTCCGCAGGATAAAGAGATAATAGATATTATACCAGAACAATATATAGTAGATGGATATGATGAAATAAGAGACCCTATTGGTATGGTAGGGGTTAGACTTGAGGTGGATGCTAATTTAATTGTTGCATCCTGTACAACTGTTCAAAATATAATAAGAAGCATACAAAAGGCAGGATTAGCCTGTGATGGAATAATTTTAGAACCACTTGCAACATCAAGTGTGGTTTTAAGTGATGATGAGAAGGAACTTGGTGTAGCTTTAATCGATGTTGGTGCTGAGACAACTGATATCTCTGTATTTAGAAAGGGATCACTAATATTTACCAAGGTTATACCAGTAGGTGGAAATCATATTACAAATGATATTTCTATTATATGTAAAATAACATCAACTGATGCTGAAAAAATTAAGAGACAATATGGAGTAGCTACTTCAAATTTAATAAGAAATAATGATATAATAAAGATAAACAGTATTGGTGGTAAATCTGAAAAGGAAGTTTACCTTAAGGATATAGCTGAAATAATGGAGGCAAGAATTTCAGAAATGTTATATCTTGTAAGAAAGGAATTGGAGGATAGGAATCTATACAATTCAATTTCCGCTGGTGTTGTTATAACAGGAGGAGGGCTCTTTAATATCAAGGGTATTCAGGATGTTGCACAATCAAGTTTTGAATTACCTGTTAGATTTGGCTATCCAAATTATATTGGAGTTGCAAATCCAATATATTCAGCTTCAGCTGGGACTGCTTTTTATGCTTTAAAGGAAAAAAGGACAAGCACAGTGGAGCTATCACATTCAGTTCCTAAGAAGGAAGAGGATAGTCATTTTGAAGATTATGTTGAAGACGATTCTTCAAGTAAAAGAAATATACTTGACAAAATTAAAGATTTTTTCGCAGATTTTTTCTAAAATACAAAAGGGGGTATAAATGTGCTAGATTTTGATTTTGAAATTGAGGCAGGAGCTAAAATAAAGGTTGTAGGAGTAGGTGGAGGCGGTAATAACGCTGTTAATAGAATGATTGAATCAGGATTACAAGGAGTTGAGTTTATATCAGTTAATACAGATAGGCAAGCATTACACCACTCAAAGGCACCAGTAAAGATACAAATAGGAGAAAAGCTTACAAAGGGACTTGGTGCAGGTGCAAATCCTGAAATTGGTGAAAAATCAGCTGAAGAGAGTAGAGAAATTATTGTACAAGCACTAAAGGATGCAGATTTAGTGTTTATAACAGCTGGTATGGGTGGTGGTACCGGAACTGGTGCAGCACCTGTTATTGCAGAAATTGCAAAGGAAATGGGAATATTAACAGTTGGTGTTGTTACAAAGCCCTTTGACTTTGAAAGAGGAACAAGAAGAATCAATGCTGAAAAAGGAATAGCAAAATTAAAGGAAAAGGTGGATACTTTAGTTACTATTCCAAATGATAGGTTAAAGCATATTATAGACAAAAAGACACCAATAACAGAAGCCTTTAGAATTGCAGACGATGTATTAAGACAAGGTGTTCAAGGTATTTCAGACCTTATAGTAAAACCTGGAGTTATAAACCTTGACTTTGCGGACATAAAAACTATTATGTTAAATAGAGGTTTAGCTCATATGGGTATTGGTAGAGCTTCAGGCGAAAATAGAGCAATTGAAGCTGTTAAGATGGCTATATCAAGCCCATTGCTTGAGACAACTATTGATGGAGCAACAGGAGTTTTAATAAATGTTACAGGCGGACCAAGTTTAACATTGTTTGAAGTAGATGAAGCTGCAGAACAAGTAAGACAAGTTGCAGACCCAGATGCAAATGTAATTTTTGGTACTGCAGTAGATGAAAGCTTGGGTGATGAGATCAGTATTACTGTTATAGCAACTGGTTTTGATAAGGTAAGAGAAGTAAAAGTAGAAGAGAAGGAAAAGGAATCCCATGATGAAGAAAAGTCACCAAAGGTGATTAATTTTGAGCCAGATTCTGATTTAGATATACCACCATTTATACGCAATCAAAGAGCAAGAAGATAAGAGGATAGAAGAGATAGGTATGGATAAATACCTATCTTTTTTTACATATTATGCAAAAATTTAAATTTTAACTTTTTTATTTGTATAAAAAAATCATAATATGTATTTATTTTTTATATAAATAGAATATGATATGACAAAATTTATAGTCAGAAGGTTGTATAATTATAGTAAAAAGTTGTCCACGTGGAGGTGGGCATTGATGCAGGTAATCTATTTAGATGTACTATTGGCAGAGAATGTTTTACTTAATTTTCTACTGTTATACACTGTCAACAGGTTTTGTAGGTTAAATAGAAAAATATATAATATTTTGTTATCTTCAGTTATTGGTGCACTTTATGTATTTATAGTTTTTTTCCCTTCACTAAGTATATTTTATTCTTCAATTATGAAAATATGTATGTCAATTTTAATGATTATTATAGCCTTTTGGCCAAGAAGTTTAAAGGCATTTATAAAACAGCTTTTGTTGTTTTATGGGGTTTCGTTTTTTATAGGTGGTGCAATATTATCTATATTTTATTTAAGCAATGGAGATTTTTCATCTGTAAACGGTGTAATGGTGTTGAATAAGATGTCTTCAAAGTATTTGTTATTAGGAGTTGCGGTTTCTATATTTATAGTAAAGATTGTATTTGATGTAGTGGATAGACATTATTATTTAAAGAGTAAAACAGTTGAGCTTAGCATAGTTAATGAAGATAAACAGATTAGGGTTACTGCACTACTTGATACTGGGAATTGCCTTAAGGATCCATTATCGGGTTGCCCAATAGTTATTGCGGATTTGAATTATATCTCTGGAATTTTACCAAATGAAATAATAGAAATATTGAAGGATGAAAAACAAATAACTCAGATAGAAGATTATGAAATAAACAAAAGATTAAGGGTAATACCTTATACAACAATAGGTGTGCAAAATGGAATACTTATAGGCTTTAGGGTAGATTATATTTATGTTTTCACAAAGGATAAGATAGGTATTATAAAAAATCCAATAATAGCCCTATCAAAGGAGCATCTTTCAAAAAAGGAAGATTACCAAGCTATTGCATATCCGGATATTATTAGTTGGGAGGTTAAATAATATGAAAATGCTGCGACTTGTCATCGATACTATTTTGAAAAAATTAAGGGAAATATACAGCAGCATATTAGGTTTAGATGAGGTATATTATGTTGGTGGAAATGATGTTCTTCCGCCTCCACTTTCAAATGAAGAAGAAAAGGAACTTGTGGATAAATTAAGAGCAGGTGACGAAAGCGTAAAAAACGTATTAATAGAAAGAAACCTTAGACTTGTTGTCTATATCGCAAGAAAATTTGAAAATACAGGAGTTGGTGTTGAGGATTTAGTGTCAATAGGAACAATTGGTTTAATTAAGGCTGTAAATACCTTTGATCCAGTTAAAAAGATTAAGCTTGCAACCTATGCATCAAGATGCATTGAAAATGAAATATTAATGTATTTAAGACGAAACAGTAGAATTAAAGCTGAAGTATCCTTTGATGAGCCTTTAAATGTTGATTGGGATGGCAATGAACTTTTATTGTCTGATATACTTGGAACCGATTCTGATATGATTTTTAACTATATAGAAGATGATGTTGAAAAACAGCTTTTAAGAAATGCTATGGGAAAACTTACAAAAAGAGAACAACAAATTGTTAGCCTAAGATTTGGACTTTCAGGTGGTGGGGAGAAAACACAGAAGGAGGTTGCCGATATTTTAGGCATATCTCAATCATATATATCAAGATTGGAAAAAAGAATTATAAAGAGACTAAGGAAAGAAATAACAAAAATGACATAAAATAATATGAATAAATAATAATCCCTTCGGAAATAATTTTAATACAAACTTCTGAAGGGGTTGGTTTTATGCAGACAAACAAAGTTGAAATATGTGGAGTAAATACATCAAAGTTGCCAATACTATCAAATGAAGAAATGCAGGAGCTTTTAATAAAGATGAAAAATGGTGATAAAGAGGCAAGGGAAAAGTTTATAAAGGGTAATTTAAGGCTTGTTCTTAGTGTGATTCAAAGATTTAATAATAGAGGGGAAAATGTTGACGATTTGTTTCAAGTTGGCTGTATTGGTCTTATAAAGGCTATAGATAATTTTGATTTGAGTCAAAATGTTAAGTTTTCTACATATGCAGTTCCTATGGTGATAGGTGAGATACGAAGGTACCTTAGAGACAATAATTCAATAAGGGTCAGCAGGTCCTTAAGGGATATAGCGTATAGAGCACTGCAGGTTAGAGATAGCCTTATATCAAAAAATAATAAAGAACCAACTGTATCAGAAATAGCAAAGGAACTTGATGTTCCAAGGGAAGAAGTTGTATTTGCACTGGATGCTATACAAGATCCAATCTCTTTATTTGAGCCTATTTATCATGATGGTGGAGATGCTATATATGTTATGGACCAAATAAGTGATAATAAAAATACAGATGATAGTTGGATTGAGAATATATCTATAAAACAAGCTCTTCAAAAACTATCAAGTAGAGAAAAGCTTATTTTAACCTTAAGGTTTTTTGAAGGCAAGACACAAATGGAGGTAGCTGATGAAATAGGTATATCACAGGCACAAGTTTCAAGGCTTGAAAAATCAGCACTTTCCCATATGAGAAAATATATATAGTTTTTATACTATATAGATAAATTATTGACAAACCTAATTATTAGCTAAAGTATGAAAAAGCCCCATGAAAGGAATGCTTAGGCCGTAGAACGAATGCCTAAGAAATCCTTCATGGGGCTAATCAATATATAACTTTTTCAACAGCCTGAGCTCTATATAGTTTTTTACTATATAGAGCTTTTATTTTGATTCCTAAAAAATTTAAAATGAATTATTAATCTATTAAAAGAATATAATTTTTTAGGGGGTTGATATTAATGAAAAATAAAGATGATAAGTTTATAACTTTATCACAATTGAGGCAAATGGAGGTTATTGATGTAGTAAGCGGCAAAAAACTTGGCTTTATTAGTGATATTATATTTGATGATGCCTTTAACAGAATAGAAAGCATTGTACTTCCGCCTGAAGGAGGTATTTTTTCAATATTTAAAAAAAGAGAAGAAATAATCATTCCTTGGAGCTCTATAAAGACATTAGGCATAGATGTTATACTAATAGAAAGACAGGATGAAATTTCAATAGATAAGTGATTATATGAAAGGGAGAAAAAATAAGATATCATAAGCTACATGCATTTATATATATCTTATCTAACATAATAATTTTTTTACTAGTAGACAAAACTATATATAGTAAATATAATATTCAAGGTATACTAAATATTGATGTCTGGAGTGATTAGATGAGGTGTCCCTTCTGTAATCATATCGAAACAAAGGTTTTAGATTCAAGACATAATGAAGACCATTCCTCTATAAGAAGACGTAGAGAGTGTCTTAGTTGTCAAAAAAGATTCACTACATATGAAATAATTGAGGATATGCCAATCTATGTTGTAAAAAGAGATGGAACACGAGAACCCTTTGATAAGAGAAAAATATTAAATGGTATATTAAAATCATGTGAAAAAAGACCAGTTTCCATAACAAGTATTGAGGCCATTGCTGATGACATTGAGAGAATAGTATTTAATTCAATGGAACAAGAAATAGAAAGTAGCTTTATTGGGGAACTTGTTATGGAGAGATTAAAGAATTTAGATGATGTTGCCTATGTAAGGTTTGCGTCTGTCTATAGACAGTTTAAAGATATAAATACTTTTTTACAAGAGCTTCAAAAATTACTTCAGGAAAAATAGAAGGGGTGTTACAATGTTTAGCCAAATTAAAAAAAGAGACGGAAGAATAGTAAACTTCAGTAAAGAAAAGATTTCAAGGGCTATTTTTATGGCTGCAAGAGAGGTTGGTGGTTCAGATTTTGCAATGGCAGACAGCATTGCAGATAAAGTAATAAATTATATGGCTTCTGTTTTACCACAGGACGAAATTCCTACAGTTGAATTTGTACAGGACTGTGTTGAAAAGGTATTAATTGAAGATGGACATGCCAAGACCGCAAAGGCATATATTTTATATAGAGCAAAAAGAACAAGGTATAGAGAAGCAAAGACTGAACTTATGGATATTGTTAGAGAAATATTAGTAGAAACAAGCAGAGAAAATGCAAATATAGGCAATTCGCCATCAGCAAAAATGCTTCAAATAGCATCAGCAGCAAGTAAACAATATTATTTATCCAATGTAATTCCGGCCCACATTGCAAAGGCTCATGTGAATTGTGACATACATATTCACGATTTAGACTTCTATGGAAAAACTTTAAATTGCCTTCAAATAGATTTAACTAAGCTTTTATTAAATGGATTTAATACAGGTTACGGCTATATCAGACCTCCAAAGAGAATTTCATCTGCAACTGCACAGGCAGCAATAATTCTTCAAAGTAATCAAAATGATATGTATGGAGGACAAAGTTTCCCACATTTTGACAAATCAATGGCTGAGGTTATAAGAAATCTCAAGGAAAAGCCATCCTATGAAGAAATATTTCAGGCTATGGAGGCTCTGATTTATAACCTAAATAGTATGCATTCAAGAGCAGGGGCTCAAGTTCCATTTAGCTCAATAAACCTTGGAACTGATACAACTGAAGAGGGAAGATTGGTTATTAGAGCAGTTTTAGAGGTGTTTGATAAAGGATTAGGAAAAGGAGAAAGCCCAATATTTCCTAATTTAGTGTTTAGAGTTAAAGAAGGAGTTAACCTAAATGAAGGTGATCCTAACTATGATTTATTTAAATTGGCAATAAAGGTTGCTTCCCACAGGATGAATCCAACCTTTAGCTTTATGGATTCAAGCTTTAATAAAAAATATGGTGATGAAATATCCTATATGGGATGTAGAACAAGAACTATTCAAAATAGAAATGGTCTTGAAATATCGGCGGGTAGAGGTAATATTGCACCTGTAACAATAAATCTTCCAAGATTAGCTCTAAAGGCAGGTTATGGTAATATAGATGGCTTCTTTGAAGAATTTGATAATATTCTTGAACTTTGCAAGGAACAGCTTCTTCATAGATTTAATATTTTAGCAAAGCTTAGAGTAAAGGATTTACCATTCTTAATGGGACAAAAGCTTTATATGGGTTCAGAAAACCTAAAGGATGATGATGAAATATTGGAAGCAATTAAAAATGGTACATTGGGAATTGGATTTATAGGTCTTGCTGAAACTCTAATAGCACTTATTGGAAAACATCATGGAGAAGATGAAGAGGCATTAGAGTTAGGATTAAGAATAATTAAACATCTAAGAGACTATTGTGACAGAACAAGTGAGGAAACAGGACTAAATTTTGTTGCATATGCAACACCAGCAGAGGGAACTTCAGGACGTTTTGTTCCTAAGGATAGAGAGAAGTATGGATTAATAAAGGGTGTTACAGATAAGGATTACTACACAAATTCCTACCATATACCTGTTTATTATGAAATAAGTATGTTTGAAAAGATAAGAATTGAAGGTAAGTTCCACAGTCTATGTAACGGGGGACACATATCATATGTAGAACTTCCATCCACATTTGAGCATAACTTAGATGCCTTTGAAAAGATAATTAAGTGGATGAAGGAATGTGACATAGGATATGCAGGAGTGAACTTCCCAATTGACGAGTGTAGGATTTGTGGATATAGGGGAGTAATAAATGAAGATGAATGTCCTGTATGCCAAGGAAGTGACATTAGAAGAATAAGAAGAATAACAGGTTATTTATCAACAACCGATAGATTTAACGATGCAAAGTTAAAGGAACTTGAGATGAGAGTTAAACATATTTGAAAATTATAGTTAGACATTATAATTAATTTTTATACAAATAAAATTTAACATAAATTTAGCATGCTTTTAATATAAGGGCATGCTAAATTTTTAGTATTATATTATAATGGAAGTGGTGATATTGTGAAATTAAGAATAGCAGGTATTAATAGAGAAAGTTTAGTAGATGGGCCTGGGATAAGGTATGTGATATTTTCTCAGGGATGTATACATAATTGTAAGGGGTGTCATAATAAAGATACTCACCCATTAGATGGAGGGTATGAGGTAGAATTAGAATATATATATAACGATATACTAAAAAATAAATTTATTGATGGTGTTACCTTTTCAGGCGGTGATCCTTTAATTCAGGCAGATAAGTTTTCAATTTTAGCAAAAATGTTAAAGGAGAAAAATATCCATATTATATGCTATACAGGGTATATATTTGAAGACATTATAAATGAAAAGGATAAATTAGAACTTTTAAAAAATATAGATATATTAATTGATGGACCATTTATACAGGAGCAGAGGACTTTAAAAAAATCCTTTGTAGGCTCAACTAATCAAAGAATAATAGATGTTAAGAAATCATTGGAAAATAATAAAATAGTAGAAATAAAGTGGTGATTTTATGGAATTTAAGTATTTTAATATAAATGGTAGTTTGTATTTAAAAAATAATAAAATAGATGCGTTAGGAATAAAACATTTTTTTTCAACAAGAATCGGAGGATATAGTGAAGGAGACTTTAGTCAACATAATTTAGGTATATATACTGAAGATAAGTGTGCCCAAAAAAATTTATTTAAGGCTCTAACTGACAATAATATGAATATTGATAAAGCTGTTTATTTAAGACAAGTTCACGGTGATGAAATCTACATTGTAAATAGTGAAAATTATGGAGAGGTAAAGGGTAAGTTTGGAGATGCGTTAATTACCAATGAAAAGGAAATACCAATAGGTATTTTTACTGCTGACTGTGTTCCAATAATTGTAGTTGATTATATTAAAGAAATTATTGCTGTTGTACACGCAGGATGGAAGGGTACAGATAAAAGAATATTAGGAAAAACAATAGAAAAAATGGTAAAGGAATTTAATTCTGATACAGGAAATATGTATGTTATACTTGGGCCTGCTATTGCTTCTTGTTGCTTTGAAGTAGGAGAGGATGTATTTAATAAATTTCATTATAGAGAAAAAAGAGATGGAAAATATTACGTAGATTTATTTATGGAAAATAAAAAGCAGGCATTAGATTTAGGTATATTAGATAAAAATATTTTTTTATCCAATATTTGCACAAAATGCAATAATGATTTATTCTATTCATATAGAGTAAACAACAATACAGGTAGAATTGGTACCTTTATTTCACTCTAAGGAGGTAAACCTATGGCATCAGAAAAGATACTAATAATTGATGATGAACTTCATATAGTAGAACTTATAAAGTACAACCTTGAAATGAATGGATATAAGGTTTATTATGCCTTAAATGGAACTGAAGGAATAAATATTGCCTATGAAAAGAAACCAGATTTGATATTGCTTGATATAATGCTTCCTGAAATGGATGGATTTGAGGTTTGTAAAAAAATTAAAAGGGATGATGAACTGTCCAACATTCCTATAATTATGTTGACTGCAAAGGGAGAGGAATTTGACAAGATATTAGGATTAGAACTTGGTGCAGATGATTATATAACTAAGCCCTTTTCTGTACGTGAACTTGTAGCGAGAATAAAGGTTGTTTTAAGAAGAAATTCAAAGGATGAAAAGCAGCAGAATGTAATCAACATAGGTAGCTTAACAATAGATTTAGAAAGACACGAAGTTATAAAGGATGGAAAGAAAATAGAGTTGACATTAAAGGAGTTTGAACTACTTAAACTTCTTGTCTTAAATAAGGGAAAGGTTATGACACGTGATTTCCTATTAGACAGAATATGGGGTTATGAATATTATGGTGAAACAAGAACAGTTGATGTCCATGTTAGGCACCTAAGACAAAAGATTGAGGATGATGATAAAAATCCAAGATATATTGAAACTGTAAGGGGAATCGGATATAAGTTTAAGGATTAATGGTGATTTTATGAGAAAAAAATTGATATTTTTTATAATGCCTATAATATTGTTCTGTGTGATTTTAAACTTTTATCTCTTCTATATAATTTTAAATAAGTACAATTTATATACCTATGTTTCAGATACTCTTCAATTTAGATTTGATTTTATTCAATATGCTATTGCAGGTATATTTTTTACATTTATTTTTACCTGTATTATGGTTATATTTAAGCTAAATTTTATAATTAATCCAATAAAAAAATTGACCAATACAGCAACAAAGATTGCATTAGGACAGTATGAAAAGAGAATAGAATTTTATGAGGCAGACGAAATAGGACAATTAAGTCATTCCTTTAATTTAATGGCAAGTAGATTAGAAGAAACAATTAAGGATTTAAATGATAAGAAAAATAAACTTTATTCTATTTTAAATAGTATGGATGATGGAGTTATATTTGTTGATACTGAAAAAAATATTGTATTAATTAATCCTGCAGCAAAGGAAATATTTAATGTTAAGGGTGAAACAAAAAATAGATATATTTTAGAGGTAATAAGAGATAGCAGGATAGATGAACTTATAAATAATCCTGATGAAACACCTGTTGAAATAATAATGCATGGGGAAAAGGAAAGGATACTTCAGGTTAAGTCTATTTCAGTATCGGATTATGGAACAGGAAATATAATTGGTGTGCTACTTGTTATTCACGATGTGACAAAAATAAAGGCCCTTGAGAATATGAGGTCAGAGTTTGTGGCAAACGTGTCCCACGAGTTAAAAACACCTCTTACATCCATTAAAGGATTTGCTGAGACTCTAAAATATGTTGAGGATAAAGAGACAAGAGATAAATTCTTAGATATTATATATGTTGAATCAGAGAGGCTATCAAGATTGATAAATGATATATTAACTCTATCAGAGCTTGAAAACAAGGATTATGCAATTAACTTTCAAAAGGTGTGTTTGAATGAATGTATAACTGAAGTTTATTATATTATGGAAAGAATATCTCTTGAGAAGAATATTAGGTTATCTATTGATAGTTGTGAAGAACAGTTATATATTTATGGAGATAGGGATAAGTTTAAGCAGATGATAATAAATTTAGTAGATAATGCTATTAAATATACTCCACAAAATGGTGAAGTCTATCTAAAACTTGAAAAATATAATAACAATGCAAGGATTGAGGTTAGAGATACAGGTATTGGAATTTCCAAAAAACATCTGCCCAGACTTTTTGAAAGGTTCTATAGAGTTGATAAGGCAAGATCAAGGTCAATGGGAGGTACTGGACTTGGGCTTGCTATTGTGAAGCATATTGTGTTAATGTTTAAAGGAGACATATATGTTGATAGTGAAGTAAACAAAGGCACAACCTTTACTATTATACTTCCTTTATTCGAGAATAAATAATTTACAAATAAAGCCATGAATAAATTTAAACAATTTTATTCAGCAGATTGGTGATAAAGTTATATATTGATTAGCCCCATGAAGGATTTCTTGGGCCTCCGTTCTACGGCCTAAGCATTCCTTTCATGGGGCTTTTTCTTACTTTAGCTAACAATTAGGTTTGTTAATAATTTTTATGGATAAATTTAAATAATTTTATTCATGGCTTTATTTATCCTTAATATTGCATATTTTTATTATAAATGTTATCATTACATAATGAAATTACAAATGGAGTGAAGTGTATGGAATACCAAAGAAAGAATATAGTAGTTACAGACGTTGCAAGAAATAGCATAGCACAAAAATATGGTATAGAACCCTTTGATGAGATTATTTCAATTAATGGTGTTGATGTATTAGATACTATTGAATACAGATATATAACCACAGATAGTAACATTAATATAAAACTAAAGAAAAAAAATGGAGATATTAAAGAAGTATCAATTAAAAAAGACCCCTATGAAGATTTAGGTATTGAGTTTGATGATCCTTATATCAATAACCCAAGAAGATGTTCAAATAAATGTATTTTTTGCTTTATAGATCAGCTTCCTAAGGGTATGAGGGATACATTGTATTTTAAAGATGATGATTCAAGACTCTCCTTTTTACAGGGTAATTTTATAACCCTTACAAATATGAAGGATGAGGATATAGATAGAATAATTAGGTTTAAAATCAGTCCAATAAATGTTTCAGTGCATACAACGAACCCAGAACTTAGGGTTAAAATGTTGAATAACAAAAGGGCTGGAAGGGTATTAGAATATTTAAAGAAGCTGACGAATGCAGGTATAAAGGTAAACTGCCAGATAGTTTTATGCAAAGGTATAAATGACGGAGAGGAACTTGAACGCACAATAAGGGATTTATATACTATGTACCCTAATATATCAAATGTGGCAGTGGTACCTGTTGGTATAAC
The DNA here is from genome assembly GCF_900129265.1 of Caloramator proteoclasticus DSM 10124. Classification (GTDB taxonomy): domain Bacteria; phylum Bacillota; class Clostridia; order Clostridiales; family Caloramatoraceae; genus Thermobrachium; species Thermobrachium proteoclasticum. Next base: position 48,111 of record NZ_FQVG01000007.1, read on the forward strand.
AAAGTTTAGAGAGGGATTATATCCATTACAATCCTTCGATGAGGAGTCTGCAAAACAAGTAATAGAACAGGTTGAAAAAATACAAAATGAGATTGAAGGAGAGATTGGTATACCCTTTGTTAGATTGGCGGATGAGTTCTATATTATGGCTAACAAAGAATTACCAAATTATGAACACTATGATGATTTTGAGCAGCTTGAGGATGGAATAGGTATGATTAGATTTTTTGAAGGATGTGTTGAGGATGATATTGAATATTTTGAATTTGACGGTAAGGGCAAAAAGTTCTCAATAGCAACAGGTGTGTCAAGCTATAATTTTATAAAAAGCATTTCAGAAAAGATTAATAGCAAATTTAATATATATATAAAGGTTTATCCTATTATAAATAATTTCTTTGGAGAAAAAATAACAGTAACAGGTCTTTTAACAGGAAAGGATTTAATTGAACAGCTAAAGGGTAAAGTTGATGGCACAGTGCTTTTATTATCATCTAATATGTTTAAGGCCTATGAAGATGTATTATTAGATGATATAAGTATAGATGAGCTTAGTAGAATATTAAATACTAAAATTATAAAATGCAAGTTTACAGGAGAAGACTTAATAGAAAATATAGAGCGTGAGGTGATAGAATGTCAAAGCCGATAGTAGCAATTATAGGAAGACCTAATGTTGGTAAATCTACCTTGTTTAATAGACTGGCAGGTAGAAGAATTGCAATAGTTGAGGATACACCAGGAGTTACAAGAGATAGATTATATTGTGAAGTAGAGTGGTTAAATAATAAATTCACATTAATAGATACTGGTGGAATTGAGATGGATAGTGAAGATATCATATTAAAACAGATGAGGAAGCAGGCAGAAATTGCAATAGAAACAGCAGATGTTATTCTTTTTATTGTTGATGGCAAAACAGGAATAACAGCAGATGACTATGAAGTTGCAAATATGCTAAGAAGAACTAATAAACCTATAGTGCTTGCAGTTAACAAGATAGATAATATAGAAATGGAAAATAACAAATACGATTTTTATAACCTTGGATTAGGAGAACCTATTTCAATTTCTGCAGCCCTTGGATTAGGACTTGGGGATATGCTGGATGAAATAGTGAAGCACTTTAAAAAGACTGGGGATGATGAAGAGGAGTCTCCTGAAATTAAGGTTGCTATTATTGGACGTCCTAATGCAGGAAAATCAACCCTTTTAAATAAGATAGTTGGAGAAGAAAGATCAATTGTAAGTGATATACCAGGAACAACAAGAGATGCTATAGACAGCTATGTTGAAATTGGTGAGGATAAATTTTTATTTATAGATACAGCAGGTATAAGAAGAAAGAGCAAAGTTAAGGAAGATGTTGAAAAGTATAGTGTTTTAAGATCAATAACTGCAATAGAAAGAGCAGATGTCTGTCTTGTTATGATCGATGCCAATGATGGAGTAACAGAACAGGATGAGAGAATAGCAGGATATGCCCACGAGGCGGGGAAAGGTGTAGTAATTGTTGTAAATAAATGGGATACTATTGAAAAGGATGATAAAACAATAAATGAATTTACTAAAAATATTAGAAGGGATTTAGCCTTCTTAGACTATGCACCAATAATATTTATATCTGCTAAAACAGGTCAAAGAATAAATAAGCTTATAGAACTTATAAAATATGTTGCAGACCAGCATGCTATGAGAATAAAAACAGGTGCCTTAAATGAAGTAATTAGCGAGGCTGTGATGATGAAGCAGCCACCGATTGAAAAGGGTAAGGCATTAAAGATTTATTATGCTACACAGGTATCAACAAAACCTCCTACATTTGTTTTCTTTGTTAATGATCCAGAGATAGTTCATTTTTCATATGCAAGATATCTTGAAAATCAGTTAAGACAGCATTTTGGATTAGAGGGAACACCAATTAGATTTATATATAGATCAAAACAGGAGGATTAATATGAAGATAGGTATTTTAGGTGCGGGAAGCTGGGGAAGTGCAATAGCTATACATTTAGCTAAAAAAGGATATAGTGTTGAAGTTTGGGATAAAAATGAGGATTTATTAAAGGAGATAAATAATAATCATACTAATACAAAATATTTAAAAAATGTAGAAATTCCAGATGGTGTAAAGGGAGTTTTAGAGCTTAGTGAATGCATTAATGATAAAGAAATAATTGTATTTGCAGTTCCTTCGCATGCTCTTAGAATTGTATGTAAGCAGGCAAGTAGCTTTTTAACAGAGGGACAGATTATAGTAAGTTTAGTTAAGGGACTTGAAAATACCACATATAAAAGGATGTCTGAGATAATAAAGGAAGAATGTCCAAACAATGAAGTAGTTGTTTTATCCGGTCCAACCCACGCTGAAGAGGTTTCGGTTGGAATTCCAACAACTATTGTAGCAGCATCTGAAAATATAGAGTCAGCTTTATACATACAGGATGTTTTTATGGATTCAAATTTTAGAGTATATACAAACACTGATGTTGTTGGAGTTGAGATTGGTGCAGCTGTAAAGAATATAGTTGCACTTGCTGCAGGTATATCAGATGGTTTAGGCTATGGAGACAATACTAAGGCTGCTTTAATGACACGTGGTATTGCAGAAATAACAAGACTTGGTGTAAAGCTTGGTGCAAATCCAATGACCTTTGCAGGTCTTGCCGGAATTGGGGATTTAATAGTAACTTGTACAAGTATGCATTCAAGAAATAGAAGATGTGGAATTCTGCTTGGTCAAGGTATGGATTTAAAGTCTGCTATGGATAGTATTGGTATGGTTGTTGAGGGTGTTCACGCAACAGAGGCAGTATATAATTTAGCAAAGAATGTAGGTGTAGAGATGCCAATTGTAAATGCCCTTTATGATGTATTATTTAATAACAGAAATCCACGAGAAGCAGTTAATGAGCTTATGACAAGGGATAAAAAGAGCGAATTAGAAATAATAATTTAAATAAGAGCTTTTTAGATTGTTAGAAAATCTAATTGTTAGTTAAGAACTGAAAAAGCCCCATGAAAGGATTTTAATAGGCTCTTTCATGAGCTTTAGCAATTCTTAGCTTTTCGACTTTGAAAAAGTCCTAAATTCGGCACAGGACGTGCCGAGCCGAGCGGCCATCAGGACGATGGCATCGCGAGGGTAGGACTTTTTCAAACAAAGAAAAGCTTAGAATTGATTAGGGAAATGAACCGATGCCAAAGAAATCCTTCATGGGGCTAATCAATATATAACTTTTTCAACATCCTGAACCACTTGCCTTAATAGTTATATTAAGGCAAGTGGTTGTTTTTTCTGCAAACACTTCAGTTTTTATTATTTTTTTGTTCTAAAATTATTTTAAAAATAATATTATTACATAGAAGGTTTGTAGAAGGAGGTAACATTGTGGAAGGATTGGATATATACAAGGAGATAGCCGAAAGAACACAGGGGGATATTTATTTAGGTGTAGTTGGTCCTGTTAGAACAGGAAAATCAACATTCATAAGAAGAGTAATGGAGCTTTTAGTTTTACCAAACATTCCTAATCAATCTGTAAGGGATAGGGCAAAGGATACACTTCCACAAAGTGGTTCAGGAAAAACTATATCAACATTTGAACCAAAGTTTATACCAAGTGATGGAGCAGTTGAAATTGAGTTAAATGATAATGCTAAGATGCGTGTTAGAATGGTAGACTGTGTAGGATACATTATTGATGGGGTTTCTGGACATATTGAAAATGGTGAATCAAGAATGGTTAAGACTCCTTGGTTCGAAGAGGAAATTCCTTTTGTTGAAGCTGCAGAATTAGGAACAAGAAAAGTTATAAATGAACATTCAACAATAGGAATTGTTGTAACAACAGATGGTTCTATTGCCGATATACCAAGGGAAAATTATATATACGCCGAGGAGAAGGTTATAAATGAACTTAAAAAGATAAACAAACCCTTTGTTGTAGTTTTAAATACAACACATCCATATAATCCAGATACAATTAATTTAAGAAAGAATTTAGAGGATAAATATAAGGTGCCTGTTTATACAGTTGATGCACTTAATATGAAGATAGAAGACGTTAAGAATATATTAGAAAGAGTTTTATATGAATTCCCAATAAAGGAAATAGGCATTAGAATACCAGAGTGGGTTGAAAAGCTATCCTATGATCACTGGTTAAAGAGAAATTTTGTTAATGCTGTTAAGAATTCAATTGCAGGTTTGGATAAAATAAAGGATATAAAACCTACTGTTCTTGATTATAGACAATATGAATTTGTTGGGGATGTAAATCTTGATGATATTAGACTCGGAGAGGGAACAGCTGTAGTTTCAATGAAGGTTAAGGATGGTTTGTTCTTTAGAGTTCTTGGTGAAATAGCTGGATATGATATTAATGGAGAACATCATTTGCTTGAAATAATGAGGGATCTATCCTTTGCAAAGAAGGAATATGATAAAATTTCGGATGCTCTAAAGGATGCAAGGGATGTTGGATATGGTTTAGTTCCACCTCAGCTTGAAGAATTAAAGCTTGAAGAACCTGAAATAGTAAGACAGGGTAACAAATTTGGAGTTAAATTAAGAGCAAGTGCACCATCACTTCACATTATTAGGGCAAATGTTGAAACAGAGGTATCTCCAATTGTTGGAACAGAAAAGCAGAGTGAAGAACTTGTTAAGTCTATGATGGAAGAGTTTGAAAATGATCCTCAAAGAATATGGCAGTCTAATATGTTTGGAAAATCCTTAGAGGAACTTGTTAAGGAAGGATTACAAAACAAGGTTTATATGATGCCTGAGGATGTACAGGAAAAACTACAGAGAGTTCTACAGAAGATAATAAATGAAGGAAATAGTGGAGTTTTGTGTATAATAATATAAAAAATTAAAGGGACCTAAGGTCCCTTTAATTTTTTATATTATATTAAAATGCAAAGTAATCGTTCATCTTTATGCAACCTGGTTTATTAGAAGTTGCCTTATCACTATTAGTAGTAGTCTTTTTTGTGTCTATTATAGTCTCTTTAACCATCTTAATGTTGCCGATGTCCATAATATACACTCCTTTCTTTAATATTTTGGATGAGCTATTATGGATGGCCTAGTTAAAGGACTCATCGTGTTTGTGGAAAACCTCTTTTGCAAAGGTTACCACCTTTACGGAAATCATTATAAAACCTCCCAACAAATTATTGAGTTTATTATTTGTTTGATTATATAATAACATAAGGGAAAAATAAATACAAATTTGAAATATAGGTATAAATATTCTTAAAATTTGTTTATCCAGTATTAAATTAGATAGCCTCCTTTTTCCTCAATACTCCTTCAATCTCCTCCTATGTTTTAGTGTGTCTGAATTTTATTATTATATGTTTTATATTAAATTATGTTCATCTATATAAAAATTAAAAAATCGTGAAGGATTTTGTTCTTTTTTGAAGAAATAATATAAAAAGAGGAGGTATTTTATTGTGGTTAAAAAACAATTTTTGATAAAATACACAGCAATAATATCTATTATTTTAGCAATTGTTCTTTGTATAGTAGCATTAAATACTGAATATAAAACAGTAAAAATACAACAGGAATGGTATGAAGATAAATCCTATTTTGAGGGAATATATGTAATGAATGAAGTAATTTTAAAAAATGGAGAGTTAAATAATAAGGCTTTAAAGATTCAAAATGGAGATGTCGTAAAAAAAGATAAGGTTTTGTATGAAAATATAAAAAGTCCAATACAGGGAAGAGTATTTTTATATATAGATGGTGCTGAAAATAAATACACATTAAATAATATAAAAAATATTACCAAAGAAGATATACTATCTCTTAAGGATTCTAAAAAAAATGAAGGAATTAAAATGGTTGATAACACTCTTTGGTATATGTGTATTGTTACTAATAAGGATGAGCTTAAAACTTTAAAGAAGAATAAAGAAATGATATTAGAAGTTAATGGAGAACAATATAGTTGTACCATTAAAGATTATTTTATAAAAAACGAAAATATATTTATAGTATTGTCTACTCAGTTTGATTTAGTAGAATTCAATTTACAAAGGTATTTTGATGGGTATATAATAAAATCTAGGTATTATGGATATATTTTGCCACGTGACTCTGTTGTTGAGTACAACGGTGAAAAGGGAGTTTTTATTAAAAAGGGTGAATATGTATATTTTAAGCCAATTAAAATAAGTCATATGGATTATAAAGTATGTGTTACTTCTGATTCTACTCTAAAGGATAACGATGAAGTGGTTATAAATCCTAAAAATTTAAAGGATAAGCAAAGAATAAAGAGGTGATTTTATGGGGATTGCCGATAATATTAGTTATATAAATGAAAAAATTAAGAGTGTCTGTGAATTATGTGGAAGGGATAGTAGCGACATAATATTGGTGGGGGTATCTAAAACACATCCTGTAGAGAAGTTAATTGAAGCTAAAAATGCAGGACTTTATGTTTTTGGTGAGAGTAAGGTTCAGGAATTTATAAAAAAATATGAAGAAGTAAAGGATGTAAGATGGCATTTTATAGGACATTTACAAAAAAACAAGGTTAAATATATAATAGATAAAGTTGAACTTATTCATTCATTAGATGACTATGAACTTGCATTAGAAGTTAACAAAAGGGCAGAGAAGATTAATAAAATAATGGATGTACTTATACAAGTAAACATAGGCAAAGAAGAAACAAAATATGGTGTGTATGAAGAGGAATTATTTGATTTTTGTAAAAGAATATCTGGGCTTAAAAACATAAGAATAAAGGGCCTTATGTGTATACCACCTAATGAAGATATAGATAAAACAAGGTATTATTTTAAAAGAATGAAGTTCTTATATGAAGAAGTAAAAAAATTAAAATATGATAACTTCGATATTCAATATCTTTCAATGGGAATGACAGATGATTTTGATATTGCAATAGAGGAAGGAGCAAATATAATACGTGTAGGAACTGGTATATTTGGAGAAAGATATTATAAAAAGGAGGATATTAACAATGAGTAATGTGTTAAATAAGATACTTGGTACAATTGGAATTGTTGATGAGGAAGAACAGGCTGAAAAGGTAGAAAAACAAGTTGAGGAGATGGAAGAAGAGCTTAATTTTGAGGATATTAGAGAAACAAAGGGTAAAATTGTTAGCATAAAAAGCAAAACAATAACTCCAAGGATTGTTGTTAAAAATCCCCAAACATTAGGTGAGGATATTCAAGATTTGATAGATGAACTTAAGGTTAAAAATATTGTTATTATGAACATAGCTGATGCAGAAAAAAATATAGCACGAAGACTTTTAGATGCAGTATCGGGGGCAGTTTATGCTTTAGAATGCTCATTGCAGAAGGTTGATAATGAGAGAGGTATATATCTCATTACACCTAAGGGCGTTGAAATAGAAAATGAACTTAAGAATATATTTAGCAAAAGTGATATATTTTCAATGGAGTAACAGGAGGTAAAAAATGACTGATGCATTAAGGTATGCCTTTTTTAAGTTTGTAAATCTTTTAGAGTTTCTAATATTTTTAGATGCTCTTTTGTCTTGGGTTGTTCCAAATAGGCACAACAATCAAGTTTTAAGAATAATAGGAATTATAATAGATCCTATAAAAGAACCCTTCTATAGGCTTCAATTTAAACTCTTGCCCAATACTCCTATTGATTTTTCACCAATGCTGGCAATATTATTTTTAGAATTTATTAAAACTATAATTTTATAATATGGTGATTAAATGAATATAGATGTTTTTTTAAGAAGGAATGAAGAAAAAAAGGAAGTATATGTTAAACTAATCGATATGGTAAATAGAGTAGAAAGAACTTGGCAGGAGGAATTTACAGATTTTTTAACACCTGATGAACAGTATTTTTTGAATTTATTATCAAATGGAAGGGATATCTATATTAAATATTTCGGTGGTAAAGGTAATTATGAAAGGGCGGTTGCTCTTATAAGTAGAGTTGATGTAGATACGGATTTTCCGGTAGATATAATTAAAGTGAGTGGTAATTTTAAGTTTGAGAAACTAAGTCACAGGGATTATCTTGGTGCGTTATTATCTTTAGGCATAAAAAGGGAGAAAATAGGAGACATTAATGTTTTTGATGATGGAGCAGAAATATATGTAGCACGAGAGTTAAGCGATTATATTATATTTAATCTAAATAAGATAAAACACACAGGTGTTAAGCTTGAAAGGATTCCTTATGAAATATCAAGAGAAAAAGCTCAATCCTTAAAGGAAATTATGATAAATGTTGCATCCTTAAGAATGGATGCTGTAATTTCTGAAGTTTACAATCTTTCAAGAAGTGAAGCTTCTTCCCTAATAAAACAGGGAAATGTAAAGGTCAATTATATATCAAATGATGATCAAAGTTACAAATTAGATATTGGAGATATTGTTTCGGTTAAGGGATTTGGAAGATTCGTTTTTAACTCTGTTATTAGAAATACAAAAAGTCAAAGGCTTGTTGTATCAATAAAAAAATATGTATAGAGGAGGAATAAAGATGACAATAACACCAAATGAGATAATAAATAAAGAGTTTAAGAAAACTTTTAGAGGATACGATATTGATGAAGTTGATGAGTTTTTAGAACAGCTAAGTGAGGATTATGAAAAGTTATATAAGGAGAATTTGAATTTGAAGGAAAAGATAGAAGCATTAAATGAAAAATTGAGTCACTATGTAAACTTAGAAAGTACACTTCAAAATACACTTTTACTTGCACAATCTGCAGCAGATCAAGCGAAGGAAAGCTCTAAAAAGGAGGCAGAACTAATCATAAAGAATGCACAGGAGGCTGCAAATGAGCTTGTGAAGAAGGCAGAAGAAAGGGTACTTGAAATCAATAAAGAATATGAAATATTAAAAAATGAGTACAATATGTTTAAGAGCAGATTTAGAGCACTTCTTCAATCTGAACTTGAGAATCTTGACAAGGAATACATAACAAATGAAAAATAATTACTTGACATAATTTTTAGTTTATTGTATATTTATGGGTAAATATAAAAAACGATGACAGGGACGAGTAGGCAAAGGATGTTTTACAGAGAGTGGGGGTTGGTGAGAGCCCATAAACTAACTTTGTTGAAAATCACCCTTGAGTTGCAGGCTGAATTAAGTAGGCTGAGCCGGTGAATGCCGTTATCTTAATGAGTTATAAATTTGGGTGGTACCGCGGACAGACCTTCGCCCCAGGGGCATAGGTCTGTTTTTTATTGGATAAAATTAGAAAGGGAGGTATTATAAATGGATTATAGTAAAACTCTTAATTTGCCACAAACAGAGTTTGCAATGCGTGCAAATCTACCACAAAAAGAACCATTAATGCTTGAGGAATGGGATAGTAAAAATATTTATAAAAAGGCTCTTGAAAAAAACAAAAACAATAAGTCTTTTATTTTACACGATGGACCTCCATATGCAAATGGCGACATCCATTTAGGTCATACTCTAAATAAGGTTTTAAAGGATATAATAGTTAGATATAAAACAATGAAGGGTTTCTATTCACCTTATGTACCAGGATGGGATACACACGGACTACCAATTGAACTTCAAGCAATAAAGAAACTTGGAATAAAGGTGAGCGATGTTGATCCAGTTAAATTTAGGGGAATGTGTAAGGATTATGCTCTAAGCCAAGTTGAAAGACAAAAGGAACAATTTAAGAGACTTGGTGTAATTGGTGATTTTGAAAATCCATATTTAACATTAACTCCAGAATTCGAAGCAAAGCAGATTGAAGTATTTGGAGAAATGGCTAAAAAGGGATATATATATAAGGGATTAAAACCTGTATATTGGTGTCCATCCTGTGAAACTGCATTGGCAGAGGCGGAAATTGAATATGCTGATGAAACATCAAATTCAATCTATGTAAAGTTTAGAGTTAAGGATGATAAAGGTCTATTTAAGAATTTAAATGTTGATTTAAATAACATATATTATGTAATTTGGACTACTACAACTTGGACTTTACCTGCAAACCTTGCAATATGTTTAGGACCAGAGTTTGAATATGTTCTTGCTAAGTTCAATGATGAAGTTTATGTTATTGCAAAGGAATTGCTTGAAGCAGTTAAGAAGGCTGCAAATCTTGAAAATGAAGAAATACTTGCTACATTTAAGGGAAGCGAATTAGAAGGACAAACTTGTTATCATCCATTTATAGATAGAGAGTCATTGGTTATTGTGGGTGATCACGTAACATTAGAATCTGGTACTGGATGTGTTCATACAGCACCAGGTCATGGTCAAGAAGACTTTGAAATAGGTATGAAATATAAATTAGATGTTTTAAATCCTGTAGATGAAAAGGGAAGGTTTACTGAGAAGGCTGGCAAGTATCAAGGATTAACTTATAAGGAAGGAAATAAAGCAATTCTACACGACCTTAAGGAAACAAATATGCTTCTTGCAGAAGAAAGAATAAATCACTCATATCCACACTGCTGGAGATGTAAAAATCCAATTATATTTAGAGCAACTGAACAATGGTTTGCATCAATAGATGGATTTAGAAAGGAAGCTGTTGAGGCAGTTAAGGAAGTGGAATGGATACCAGGATGGGGAGAAGACAGAATTGCAAGTATGGTTCAAGACAGAGGAGACTGGTGTATTTCAAGACAAAGAATATGGGGTGTTCCTATTCCAATATTCTACTGCGAAGACTGTGGAAAGGAATTAATAACTGAAGAAACTATAGCTAAGGTAGTTGAAATATTTAAGGAGAAGGGCTCGGATGCTTGGTTTGAAATGGATGCAAAGGACCTTCTTCCAGAAAACACAAAGTGTGAATGTGGTGGACAAAAATTTAGAAAAGAAAAGGATATAATGGACGTTTGGTTTGATTCTGGTTCAAGCCACGCAGGTGTTCTTGAAACAAGAGATGATTTAAGCTGGCCTGCAGATATGTATCTTGAAGGAAACGATCAATATAGAGGGTGGTTCCAGTCATCACTTTTAACTGCGGTTGCAACAAGAGGAAGGGCACCATATAGAACAGTTATAACCCACGGTATGGTTGTTGATGGAGAAGGAAAGAAGATGTCAAAATCCCTTGGCAATGGTATTGACCCAATGGATGTTATAAAGGAATACGGTGCAGATGTTTTAAGACTATGGGTTTCATCTGCAGATTATAAGACTGATGTTAGAATATCAAAGGACATATTAAAGCAGCTCTCTGAAGTCTATAGAAAGATAAGAAATACAGCAAGATATATGATAGGTAACCTATATGACTTTGATCCTAATAAGGATATGGTTGATTACAGTGAAATGAACGAGCTTGATAAGTGGGCTCTACTAAAGCTTCAACATCTTACTAAGGAAGTTACTGAGGCATATGAAGGATATGAATTCCACATACTATATCACGCAATACACAACTTCTGTGTTGTTGATATGAGTAACTTCTATTTAGATATAATAAAGGATAGACTTTATACAGAAAAGCCAGATTCAAAGGAAAGAAGAGCAGCACAAACAGTAATGTATAGAATTTTAAATTCACTTGTTAAGATGATAGCCCCTGTTCTATCCTTTACAGCAGATGAGATATGGAAATATATGCCACATACATTTGATGAGAAGGTTGATAGTGTTCTTTTAGCAGATTGGCCAAGGGTACTTGAAGAATATGTGGATGAAGAGCTTGAAAAGAGATGGGATAATATATTAAATATAAGAGGCGAAGTTTCAAAGGCACTTGAAATTGCAAGAAATAATAAATTAATTGGACATTCATTAAATGCAAAGGTAGAAATATATGCAGAGGGAGACACATATAAGTTCTTAAATGAAGTTAGAGACTATCTTCAAACAGTATTTATAGTTTCAAAGGTTGAACTATACGAAGGTATTAAGGATGGAGTAGAATATACATTTAGAAGTGAAGAAAATAAGGATCTTGCAGTTGTTGTATCTGTTGCATCAGGTGAAAAGTGTGAGAGATGCTGGGTATATAGTGAAACTGTTGGACAGGATACTGAACATCCAACATTATGCTCAAGATGTGTAAGTGTTTTAAAATAATGAAGTTTATTGTATAATAAGGATAGCATGTAAATGCTATCCTTATTTTTGAGGTGTTATTATGAAGGAAATAAAAATTAATCTAAAAAATCCCTATAGCGTTATAGTTACATCTACCAATTCTCATTTGAATTTTTGGTTTGAACAGAAAAAGGTTGGTCAGTTATTTATAATAACTGACCAAAATGTTGATTCTATTTATGCAGATTATTTTAGAAGTTTTGAACAAAAAATAATAGGAAAGTATATCATTAAGCCTGGTGAAGATAGTAAAAGAATAGAAATAATTCTTGATATTTATAGAGCACTTTTAAAAAACAATGTTGATAGAAGGTGTACTTTGATTGCCTTTGGAGGAGGTGTAGTAGGAGATATTGCAGGGTTTGTAGCCTCAACCTACAAAAGGGGTACAAATTTAGTATATATTCCTACAACAATCATTTCTCAAACTGATAGCAGCGTTGGAGGTAAAAATGGATTTAATTTAGATGGAATTAAAAATATTATTGGGACCTTCTATCAGCCTAATTTGGTATATATAGATGTAAACCTTATAAAGACTTTAGACTATAGGAATTTTAAAAATGGTATGGCTGAGGTAATAAAATATGGATTATCTCTTGATGAAAATCTATTTAGATTTATAGAGGAAAATAAAAGGGCAATAAAGGAGAGAGAAATTGACAAATTAAAATATATTGTCTCTGAATGTGTTAAACTAAAGGCAGGAATAGTGGAAAGGGATGAATTAGATTTAGGAGAGAGACATATATTAAACTTTGGTCATACAATAGGGCATTCAGTAGAAACTATGTTTGATTTTAATATTCTACACGGAGAGGCAGTTGCAATTGGTATGGTTTATGAGAGTTATATAGCTCTTAAGAGAAAACTAATTTCTGAAGATATTTTTGATAGGTTAATTAAAATACTTGAGTATTTTGAGCTTCCAACAAATATAAATATTGATAATTATAAGAGGTTTAAGGATATTATATGTAAAGATAAAAAAAATGTGGATAATAATATAAAAATTGTTTTGCCACAGGGTATAGGTCGTGCTATAATAACAACTGATGTAAAAGCTGATACAATTGTACAAAATATACAAGAATATAATAGGAGGTTATTATGAGAATCGGTATCATAGGTGCAATGGATGAAGAGGTTATTAAGATAAAGGAATCAATGGAAGTCGAAAGAATAGAAAAGAAGGCAAGTATGGAATTTTATTTAGGAAAATTCTTAGGAAAAGAGATTGTTGTAGTTAGAAGTGGTATAGGTAAGGTTAATGCAGCTGTTTGTACTCAAATTCTTATTGATGATTTTAATGTTGATGCAGTAATAAATACTGGTATTGCAGGTGGAGTATACAGTGAAATAAATGTTGGAGATGTTGTTGTATCAACGGACCTTGTACATCACGATTTTGATACAACTGCCTTTGGATACGAAGTAGGTCAAGTTCCAAGGATGGAGGTTTATTCCTTTAAAGCTGATGAGAAATTAGTTGATATAGCAGTAAGAAGTGCAGAGGCACTAAAGGATTTTAAAGTATATAGTGGAAGGATTATATCAGGTGATCAATTTATTAATTCAAGGGAAAAGATAAAATATTTTAGAGAAAAGTTTAATGCCTATGCAGTTGAAATGGAAGGTGCAGCAATAGCACATGTATGTTATTTAAACTCTGTTCCATTTGTTGTTTTAAGATCTATTTCAGACAAGGCAGATGGAAGTGCCCACGTTGATTATCCAACGTTTATGAATAGAGCAATTGAAAATTCAATAGGAATTCTTTCTAATATGATAAGGGCAATGTAGGTGAAAATATGAAATTAAAAAGGGTTTTAAAGGATAAAAATGTAAATATAAAGCAGGAAAAACCTTTAATTATTGCTGGGCCTTGTAGTGTTGAAGATTACGATACAATGGACAAAATAGCGGCAGGTTTAAAGGAGTTAAATATTGAGTATTTAAGGGGAGGGGCATTTAAACCAAGAACCTCTCCCTATAGTTTTCAAGGTCTTAAGGATGAAGGTATTGAAATTTTAAAAAATATAAAAGAAAGATATGGATTTAAAATTGTTTCAGAGGTTTTGGACCTTCGTGATATTGAATATATGATAGAAGTTGTTGATGTGCTTCAGATAGGCACAAGAAATATGTATAATTATCCTCTTTTAAAAGAAGTTGGGCAGACTAAAAAGACAATATTATTAAAAAGGGCCTTTAGTGCAACAATTGAGGAGTGGCTAAATGCAGCAGAATATATAGCATTAGAGGGTAACGATGATATTATATTATGTGAAAGAGGAATAAGAACCTTTGAAACCTATACAAGAAATACGTTGGATTTAAATTCTATTCCTGTTATTAAGCAAAAAACAAAGCTAAAGGTTTTGGTTGATCCAAGCCATGGTACTGGGAGAAGGGAACTTGTGCGTCCTATGAGTAGAGCAGCTATTGCAGCAGGTGCAGATGGGCTTATTATAGAAGCACATATAGAGCCTGATAAGGCTTTTTCAGATTCGGAACAAACAATTGATTTAAAGGAATTGAAACTAATTATAGAGGAAACAAATAGAATATATATGTGTATTAATAAAAATTAAACTAAAGATAGTATTAGTTGTAATTACTAATACTATCTTTTTTATAAAATATTATAAATGACAATATCAAAAATGATAAGAAAAATAATGAATAAATTTAACTAACTTTTAAAAAATATATGTATGGAGGGAAAGTATATGGGAGAAGATAATAAAAAAACAGAAGAGCTTTTAAATAAAGTCTGCATCCAACTTGAGAAATCAAGAATAGGAGATTATGTTGATTTGATGCAAAATCCCTATAGAATGATAGCCTTAAATTTCTTTTCAGGGGTCGCAAGAGGTTTTGGGATTGCTTTTGGTTTTGCTATTTTAGGTGCCTTTGTTATATATCTACTACAAAAATTGGTAGTTTTAAACCTTCCTATTATTGGAGGATTTGTAGCAGAAGTTGTGAAACTTGTTCAATTAAATATCAAATAAGGAGATGATATTATGCAGGAAAACAGATTTGATAAATATAAAAAGATTCTTTTAAAGCAGAAGGAAGATATTTTACATACAATTAATCAGATGGAGCAAAATGGTATAAAAGAAGGACAAAGGGAGGAATTAAGTGAGCTCTCAACAATAGATAATCATCCAGCTGATATGGCAACAGAGGTATATGACAAAGAGAGAGGATATGCATTATTTGAAAATGAGAAGAATATTTTAGCTAAGATTGATGCAGCATTGAAAAATATTGAGGACGGTTCCTATGGAATATGTGAAATTTGTGGAGGAGAAATAGAAAAGGAAAGATTAGAGGCTATTCCCTATGTTTCTACCTGTAAAAAATGTATGAATGATAAGCTTGGATATAGCACAATAAAACCCGATAGACCAGTTGAGGAGGAGGTATTAGGGTTCCCATTTGGAAGAAGTTGTAGGGATGTAAGTGATGAGAATGAATACGATGGAGAGGATGCTTGGCAGGAAGTAGGTAATTTTAATAGGATGAAACATTCGAAGCTAAATTATGATGACGAGCAAATGCCAGGTACTGTTGAGTGGGTTGAAAACATAAGTAATCAACAATATAAAAATCAGTTGCCATAATAATGTTATAAAAAATACCACAAGGTAAAAATCCTGTGGTATTTTTTATAAAGTAAAAATCACAGTATTACGATTTTATAATAAGCATTTGACAATAACCAAAATAAGGTGTATTATGATAGTAGCAAATGCTAATAATATTATATGGAGGGGTAAATATGATAAATGCAGATATTTTAGTAATAGGTGGTAGTGCAGGAGGTATTTTAACAGCAACTACATCAAGAAGAAGGATTTGATTATGTTGTAGGAAAATTTGCAACAATGGATAAACATCCAGGTTCACTTCCTAATACAAGCAAAATTGAACTTAAGCTTATGTTCTCAAAAACTTCTGGAGTTTTAATTGGAGCACAAGTAGTAGGTGGAGAAAGCGTTGGGGAAATGATAAATATATTAAGCCTTGCAATTCAAAAGGGATTAACTGCTAATGAATTAAATACATTCCAAGTAGCAACACACCCGTTATTAACTTCTTCACCAATTGCTTATCCAATAAATGCGGCATCATTAGATGCTTTAACAAAAATTAATAATAAATAAAGAAGGTGGAAAAAATGAAGATAGTAATATCAGCAAAAGGGCAAGATATAAATGATTTAATGGATGTAAGATTTGGAAGATGTAGATATTTTCAAATTCATAATCTTGAAACAGGTGAATTTAAGGTATTAGAAAATGCAGGACAAAAATCCGGTGGCGGAGCAGGTATTGCAGCAGCTCAACAGATAATAGATGAAGGAGTAGATGTTGTAATAACTGGTAGCTTAGGACCTAATGCCTTTGATTTAATAAATAAGGCAGGTATTAAGGCTTATAAATGCGATGAAATAAGTATTAAAGAAGTTATTGAAAAGTTTAAAAATGGGGAATTACAAGAAATAAATATTGCAGGTCCATCTCATCATGGGATGTAATTTAGGAGGTAGTTGCCTTGAATATTGCAGTATTAAGTGGAAAAGGTGGAACAGGTAAAACCACAGTTTCCACAAATCTATCACTTGCATTGAATGCAAACTATGTGGATTGTGATGTAGAAGAACCTAATGGATTTTTGTTTTTAAAACCAAATATAGATAATGTTTATGAAGTGGAAGAAGAATATCCAGTAATAAATAAAGAAAAATGTGTTGGCTGTGGTATGTGTGTTAAAGTGTGCAATTTTAATGCACTTGCAAAGGTTAAGGATGATATATTGGTTTTTGATAAGTTATGCCACAGTTGTGGGGCATGCCAATATGTTTGTAAATTTGGTGCAATAGAATATAAAAAGAGGGTAATTGGAAGGATAGAATCTGGTAGTGCCTTTGGAATAAATATAAAGCAGGGAATACTTAACAAAGGAGAGCCAATGGCTGTTCCTGTTATTAAAAAAATGTTAAGTTCTATTAATAGGAATGAACTAAATGTAATTGATTGTCCACCAGGTACCTCCTGTAATGTTGTTAATTCATTGAAGTATTCTGATTTTGCTGTTTTAGTAACTGAACCTTCTAATTTTGGATTACATGATTTAAAACTTGCTATAGAACTTGTTAAGATGTTTAATATACCCTTTGGAGTAGTAATTAATAAAGATAATGGAGAGGAAAATATTATAAAAAAATATTGTATAAATAATAACATAAGAATATTAGGGACTATCCCATTTAACAAGAAAACTGCAGAACTATATTCAAAGGGTGAAATACTTTATTTTGATAGAGATCATAAAAATATTTTTGATGAATTGGTAAACAATATAAGGGAGGTGCTACCTTGGAGTTAGTAATTTTGAGTGGGAAAGGAGGTACAGGTAAAACTACAATTGCAACTGCTCTTTCAGAATTGGCAAAGGATGTAATGAGGGTAGATTGTGATGTAGATGCACCTAACTTTTATTTATATTATCAAGGGCAAGATGTAGAAAGAAAAGATTTTATAGGTAGTAAAAAGGCTTTTATAGATAAAAGTAAATGTGTTAAGTGTGGTATTTGTAAAGAAATATGTAGATTTGATGCAATAGATATAAAAAAGGATCAATATTTTGTAGATTCTTTTAGCTGTGAAGGTTGTGGTTTATGTACTATAGCCTGCAACTTTAAAGCAATATCAATGCAGGATGAGAAAACAGCAGATGTATATATTACAAAGATAGAGAAGGGTTTGCTATCAAGAGCTCAAATGGAAATTGGAGCTGATGGTTCAGGAAAGCTTATAACTGAGCTTAGGGAGAATGCAAAAAGATATAATAAGGAAAATAAATTAACAATAATAGATGGTTCACCAGGTATAGGATGCCCTGTAATATCCTCTATTACAGGAAGCAATGCTGCATTAATTGTTACAGAACCATCTAAATCGGGTTTAGAGGACTTAAAACGAGTATATTCTCTATGTAAACATTTTAAAATAATGACATTTGTTTGCATAAATAAATATGATATAAATATAGAAGTTGCAAATGATATTGAGGAGTTTGCTAATAACAATAATATAACAATTGTTGGCAAAATACCCTTTGATGAAAAGGTTATGGAATCTATTAATAATTTAAAACCTATAACTGAATACGAAGAGAGTAGAGCAAATAAAGCCATTAGAGAAATGTGGGAAATATTAAAATCAAAAATAAATTAAAGGAGGATTTAATATGAAGATAGCAGTAGCTTGTGAAGGTAAAAATATTAGTGCTCATTTTGGACATTGTGAAGGATTTATGGTTTATAACGTAGAGGGTAGTAACATAATAAATTCAGAGTTTAAAGAAAATCCAGGACATAGGCCAGGATTTTTACCAGTATTTTTAAAGGATTTAGGTGTAAATGTAATTATAGCAGGAGGAATGGGAGAAACTGCACAGATGCTCTTTAATGAAAATGGCATAGAAGTTATAGTTGGGGTATCTGGATTATGTGATGATGCGGTTTTAAGATATGTTAAAGGGGAATTAAAGTCAACAGGAAGCGTTTGTAGAGAACATCAGCACGAAGGACACTGTCATTAATATAAATATGATAGGATGTTGTTATGGAAGAATTAATTGAAAAGTATAAAAAAATTATTGAAGATGCAGGACAGAAATTTACAACACAAAAGAAAATTATATTAGATATTATCATAGAGGGAAATAGGCATATGTCTGCCAATGAAATTTATAATTTAGTTAAGGAAAAGAATATAGGCCTTGCAACTGTTTATAGAGCACTTAATTCATTTACGGAACTTGGTATATTGAAGGAGATAAAAATTGATAGTACAAGTTACTATGAATTGAAGATATATAGTGGCAAGGCTATGCATGTACATTTTAAATGTAGTAAATGTAAAAATATATTTGATATTGATGACAAAAATTTGATATTAGAATATATAAAATTAAATAATTTAGTAGAAAATAAATTTGGTGTAGAAATAAAGGATGCAGATATTATGCTTATTGGAGTATGTAGTAGATGTAGGAGTTGATAAATATCAACTCCTCAGGCTGTTAAAAAGTTATGTATTGATTACCCCCATGAAGGATTTCTTAGGCATTCGTTCATTTCGCTAATTAATTCTTAGCTTTTCTTTGTTTGAAAAAGTCCTACCCTCGCGGTGCCATCGTCCTGATGGCCGCTCGGCTCGGCACGTCCTGTGCCGAATTACGGACTTTCTCAAAGTCGAAAAGCTAAGAATTGCTAAAGCTCATGAAAGAGCCTTTTGAAATCCTTTCATGGGGCTTTTTCAAAATTTAGATAACAAGTGAGTTAGTAAACATTTTGATGGGTTGATAATATCAACTCCTTTTTTAAAATTAATATTGACATATGCCCAAAATAGTTTTATAATAAAGGTGTAATGAACATATGCCCAAAAGGAGGTTAAAGATATGCCAAGAAGAGATGGAACAGGTCCAAATGGAAAGGGACCAAGAACTGGTAGAGGATTAGGAAGATGTACAGATAATAATGGCAGCGTACAATGTAGAAGAGATAGACGTGGTAGAGGATGCGGCAGATTCTGTAGAAGAAACGAAAACTAAAAAGACCAATAAAAGTGCTGTGATGAGTGACTAAACTATAATTCTCTATGTCAACTATCACAGCACTTTTTACAGAAGTTTCGCAGATTAAAAAATAAATAGGGCGTAGCCCCTTGATATGTAATGGTTTAGATGAATAATAATTGAAATATGTAAATTCCGATT
>NZ_FQVG01000021.1 GCF_900129265.1 Caloramator proteoclasticus DSM 10124
TTTAATATTGTTATATTATTTATTGCTTCACGTGAAGAATTATTTATTCTTTTTATAGTTTCTTTTATCTTCTTTTTACTTAATTTAAACGCTTTGTTTTCTTCCTTATATATGCTTGTTTCCCTTAAATTACCTCCGTTCCTGCTAAATACCCTTAGCTTTGCCATTATTTTTAATCCTTCTTTGCTCCATCCTAATGGCCTACTGCTTAACCTTGCTGATAATACATGGCTTATATGTCCTTCTGCACTACATCCAATTACATCCTCTTCTTTATATATTACTATCCCTTCCCAATTGTTTAATATATATCTTCTTGCTTCTTTTATTCTCTCTTTTTCAACTTTAGTTTCTGCTACACTTAATAACTCCTTAAATATTTCCCTTATTGCCTTCTTATCCCCTTCATTTATCGCTTCCCATATCTTTACTCTGTATTTTTCTCTCTTTGCAGTCCCTCTTATCACGTATTTGTTTAAGTGATATCTGTCTAACACAAACTTCGCTTTTGGAACCCATCCTATTCCTTCCTTTATCCACCTTGCCCCGTCTCCTGCTATGTATATCTTTTCTATGCTCTCTATTTCATAATTGTCATACACATAATTAGCTACATCTATCCATATTTCTTCCGATTCTGCTCCAACATATGTTTTGTAATATACATTCTTTAATTCATTTCTCCCATTTTTGCTTTGCCTTCCTTCATGTATATATACAAGCCTTGGCATCTCCTTTTTCCCATCCTGCAATGCAACATGATCCTCATCTGCCTCTATGTATAACACCCTTACTTTCCTCTTCTCTTCTACTTCCCTCTTTACTTCTACTTCCCCTACCTGCCTTATTGCATTTAAAACTGTCTGCCTACTTAGTTTCTCAGGGCATGTTATCTTGCTGCTTTCTTCGTACGACATGTTTATTGCATTCTCTACCAGCTTTATCTTTACTTCCTTATCTACCTTCTCATGTTTACTTATGCCTACTATTTCATCAAGCAAATACCTATATTCCCCTGTCTTCTTAGACTTGTAATAGGTCCTTTTATATTCAATCATTCCAAGCATTGTTACTATCGACTTCTTAGCTTTCCTCTCTACTATCCATTCCTTTTTCCTTTTTTCGTCCTTCTTTATCGTTTCATCTATATTTTCTAAAACATTCTTAACTATATTTATTCCGAGTCTATCTGTTGCCTCCTTAACTTCTGCAACAAGTGCTGTAATATTAAACTCCTTTTCTATCATTTTTTCTAATTTTTTCATCATCACAGTAGTGAAATCTAAAGCAAATTGTAGTATAATATTATCCATAAAGAGACACCCCTTTCGTATTTGGTTTAGTTTTTTTCAATTCTAATTTTATCACAAGGGGTTGTCTCTTTTAAATTTTTTCTCCTTTTTCGTCCTACAATAATTTTACACTATGATATAAAAATTTTGTCAAATCAATAGAAAAATGATAATACTTTTATCCCTTCTATGATGCCTCATTAGTTAAAATTAAATCTTTTATCTGTCTTGGTTCAAATTTTGGTACTTCATATTTCTTAATAAATTTCAAAGTAGCTTCAAAATCCTTTAATAAGTCCAAACCATTTTCTATTAATTCTCGTTTTAATAATTCATTAAAATAGTTCATATAAGAAAAATAGTCCTTTCTTTCCTTTGAAAATTCACTATAACTCTGTTTACAAAGTTCTATTACTTCTCTACATAGATAAAGATTGCAGGGATGTGGGCGAAGTCTATAATCTATTTTGCACCCATTTTCTTGCCAAAATGGACATAGCCTAAAAAATAGTTTTTTATCAAAATCAATATCTTCATCTATATCCATATTATTAAATCCATACTCATCAAAGTAACCTCTAACCTCTAAATAGAAACTACTTATATATACATTCTCCAATGTTTTTAGTCCCTTTATAAAATCCTCTCTTCCCATCGATAGGATATTTTTAATATCCATTAATGTGTATTTAGGATAATACCAACAACATCCCCTATTTTTATTTATAAATGATTTAGATTCTATAAATCCTTCGCACTTTCCACATAGGCTGCATCTAAACAGAGGTATATTATCTTCAAAATGATATGTTAACATAGAACCCCTCCTCAAAAATACTTAATTTTAACAAAAAACAAAAGCACTTTTGAGATTTACCCAATAAATTAAATGATTTTTCATAATTTTTAATTATTTTAAAAATTGATTATATTTGTTAAAATTGGTTATAATATTAATGTAATGCAGGTATAGCTCAATGGCAGAGCTCCAGCTTCCCAAGCTGGCTATGCGGGTTCGATTCCCGTTACCTGCTCCATTTTATTTTTTGAGCTCTGCCACAACTATAAGCCTCTGTTTATTACTATATAGAGGATGACAAGTTATAAGTGTGACAAGTGACTTACCCTTAGTCGGATTCAAAACCTCCACCTTATCGGGAGTTACAATCTTCTTTTCAATTACATTAAAATAAAATTCACCATCTTTAGTTTTTATCTTTATTTCGTCTCCAACTTCAAGCTCATCAAGCCTATGAAAAAATCCTCCTGTATAATGAGCTCTGTGCCCTGCAATGCAGTAATTACTACTATCTACTCCTAAGGGGCCTGTACCTTCAATATGTCCTGCGGCATTTCTTAAACTTTCCTCTGTGGCACCCTCTACAATAGGTATTATTAAATCAATTTTAGGTATTTCAAGTACCCCAATAGGATTTTTTGCATTATACCTATTATCCTTCTTTACATTATTTTTTTCCAAATCATTTGCAGCTATAGAACTTTTTACTCCCAAAGCAGTTTCAATCAGAGCCTGTCTTTCTTTATAGGCTATATAGTTTACAACCCCTGTAAAAATTAATATTGAAATACCTAATGTAATTAAAAAAATTCCAAACTTTTTCATCTGCTTCCCCCTTAGAATATGCTTAAATCAAGTTCCCTTGAAAGCTCCTCCAAAACCTTTAATCCTGCTATGCTATTTCCCTTTTTATTTAAAGCAGGACCAAATACACCTATTCCCATTCTGTTTGGAACAGCAGCAAGTATACCCCCACCAACTCCACTTTTACCAGGTATTCCAACCTTTACTGCAAATTCACCTGACTCATCATACATTCCACAAGTAACCATTATAGTTTTTACTATTCTTGCATAATGGGCCGGAATTATTCTTTCTCCACTCCAGGGTAAAAGTCCATTATTTGCAAGCATTGCTGCTATTCGTGCAATATCTTTGCAGGTAACCTCCATAGAACACTGCATAAAATATGCATCCAATATATCTTCAACATCACCATCTATAACACCTGTACTTTTCATATAATAGGCAAGGGCTCTGTTTCTATGCCCCGTCTCCTTTTCCGACTTAAAAACATCATAGTTTATATTTATATCCTTATTTCCTGTTATTCTTCTTGTAAACTTTAATATCCTTTCAATCTTTTTCTCACTACTTTCACCATAGATTAATGAAGTTGTTGCAATTGCTCCTGAATTTATCATTGGATTTAATGGCTTTTGTGGATTTCTTGTTTCAAGTGAACTTATTGAATTAAATGTATCTGCAGTAGGTTCCATATCTATTTTTTCAAATAATTTTTCAGGTCCATTATCCAAAAGAGCAAGCATTAATGTTACAACCTTTGATATACTCTGCATTGTAAACTTTACATTATAATCTCCCTCACCATACTCTTCACCATCTAATGTCACCACATATATTCCTAAGTGATTTTTATCTGCCTTAGATAGTTCAGGGATATAGGTAGCTACTTCACCCTCTTTAGTATATTTCCTGTTGTGATTGATAATTGATGAAAGTAAAATCTGCATACTCATTCCTCCATATCGCCTCAATTTTATATATCATATATGTCGCTGCAAGTAAATCTGCACATCCTCCAGGACTTATATTCCTTTCTTTAAATTTTCTATCCAAATTTTCAATATAATCTACTCCCTCTTTTGTTGCCATTCCTCCAAGTTCTAATGCAATTTTAGAATGTTTTTTTACAAAATTTAATCCCTCAATTGAAGTACGATGCACAACCGTTGTATCATCAACTACTGTCATAAGAGAAAGTAGAGTATTAACAAGCGTATCATTAATACTTAACCTTTTATTATATTTTTCAAATGTTGGAAGTGCATAATCTATAATTGACTTAAGTCCTCCCTCAACTTCACCACGAATACCAGTCAAACCATATTTTTTATAAATTCTCTGTCCGTTTGTCATTCCCTTTTTTTCATCGTAATTATTAAGTTCTCTCTCCACAATCCCCTCTGTAATTTCACTAACAATTTTAGATATTGAAATTCTATTAATAGCTTTATTTTCTCTAAACAAGACTCCACATCCTGCACATATAACACCAAGCAAAAAAATTAATCCTTTATGCGTATTTACACCATCAGTTGCATAAAACATATCCTTTTCGGCTATAAGTCCAATTGGTCTTAGTTTATCTAAAATATTTTCACTATATATGATTCCTATATTTATAAATTCAGAAAAATAGGGTGCAATATAAGATGCACTCTTCATAAAGGTTACATAACTCATATCCTTATGTGAACCATTAGAAAAGGGCGTTACAAGCCCTGGTTTGGGATGTGTTGAAACTTCAAGCAAAGTTGCCTCTAATGCAATCTGAGATATTTTCTTTATAAATGTATCTCTATTTGTCATACCTGTCTCCATATTCCTTTATCATTGTATTAACTTTTTCTAAAACCTCTTCTACACTATGTCTCTTTTTAACTATACACTCCCTTACAGCATTTCCACATACAATACATTTTCTTTCCTGTATATTAAAATCACCTCTACTTAAAGGCACCCCATCTTTATTATATATATCGACATCAAATATTCTTCCTAAAGGATGTTCAGTCTCAATTTTTATACTTCTTTTTTTAACTTCTATTATTGGTAAATCTATTATTAAAAGCAGGCTGTCTCCATCATAGCCTGATAATTTTTTTTCAACTTTAATCTTTCCATCAAACTCTTTATAAATTTCCTGTCTTAATACACTAAAAGCCATTTTAGCACATTCAGTATTTTTGTTTTTGCCAGGATAATTAATTTTGGCACAAAGAACTGTTCCTAAATTTAATTCTATTAATTTTAATGTCTCCTCATATCTTCTTTCTCTATCCTCTAAAATCCCTATCAATGTGGTAAATCTCTCCTTTTTATATTCTCTATTATCCTTTTACCCTCTTCTGTTTTTAGAAAGTCATAGGTTATCTGTGGTACTAATTTTTCTACTTCATTAAGTTTATCTTCCTTCAATAGGCTTCTAACGATTGATGCACTAACTGCCCTTCCGTCCTTTATTAGTCTTTCTACTAAGCAGACTTCTACTCCATAATTTGGTAATATATTCAGCATAGTTTTATTATATTCATTTGTTACATCACAGTAGGGTTCTGTACCTACATATCTTCTATTTATATTAAAAATCTTTGCAATATACATACCAAAAATTGTTGCATCAAGTTTAGTATATATGCTTAATTTATCATCCTTTTTTCTTAAAAAATACGATGGAAAAGTATTGGATGAAATAATATATCTTCCACCCTTTATAACAGTAACATTTTTTAAATGCCTACATCCAAGCTTCACTAAGTTAAATCTTATATCCGTTGGGAAGGCTGATCTGTCCTCCTCAACTACAAATACAATAACCTCTTGATTTTCCTTTGCTGCTCTTTCAATTAAATAAAGATGACCAAGTGTAAAAGGATTACAGTTCACAACAAGAGCAGCCCTTTTTTTACTCACATCAATTCCACTTGCCTTTAGCATATTTAAAAGATACCTATTTACATCTGATGTACCCCCCTCAAGAAGCACAACAGAATCAGCCCTTGCAACCTCTTTAAAGCCTAAGGACTTAAAAATTTGTACATTTTTTTCTAACGTAAAAACAAAATACTCATATATTCCCTTATCAAACATTCTGTTTTGTATTTTTGTGATAAGAGAGGAGGCAAGCCCCTCCCCCCTGTATTCTTCCTTTATTCCAAAACATTTAATTACATTTTTTGAATAGGAACAGGTTCCTATAATCTCTCCATCTTCAAAACAACATAAAGTTTCATCAACATCCTTCTCAAGTTCTAATCCAATGCCCTTTAAAAATTCATCTACCAGATGTTTTTCAAAATCCATCAAAAATCTAAATTCCATAATATCATTCCTTTACTTTTCTAACTACATCTATTACAGTACCATCTCTATATTCCACAACAGCCACAACCTTATCATCAAACTCTATCTTTTCTGGAGTCCCCACCATATTTTCCGCAAGTTTTTTAAGTTCTTCTATTGTCATTATTGGTAAATTTGTTTCCTTTAATTTTTCTAATAAATCCTGTCTTCTTGGATTTACTGCTATTCCTCTTTCGGTGACTATTACATCGACAGTTTCTCCTGGAGTTGTAACTGTTGTAACCTTATCAACTACAATTGGAAGTCTTCCCTTTAAGAGCTTTGTAACAACTATTGCAAGCTTTGAACCTGCAGCAGTATCACTATGTCCTCCTGAACCTCCCATTATAACTCCATCAGAACCAGTTGTTACATTCACATTAAAATTAACATCTATTTCAGTAGCACCAAGTATCATTACATCCAATCTGTTAACAACTGCACCCTTATTGTGTGGATTTCCATAAAGCGATGCAGACATACCTTGGTGTGCAACATTTCTTCTATAGGATTCAACCGCCTTTAAGTCAAAACACTGAACGTCAAATAATGCCTCAAATAAACCTTCTTCAAACATATCTACTATATAGCCTGTAATTCCACCGGCTGCAAAGCTACCCTTTATACCGTTTTTCTTCATTACATCCCTTACATACTTTGCAACAGCAAGTGATATACCACCTGCACCAGTTTGGAATGAAAAGCCATCCTTTAGAAGCCCTGAAGCTTCAATAACCTCAGTTGCCATCTTTGCTATCTTAAGTCCAACTGGGTCCTTTGTTATCTTTGTTGTTCCTGAAACTATTCCTTTAGGATCACCTATTGAATCCACCTTAACTATATAATCTACATATTCTTGGCTTATTTCTATAGGACAAGCAGGGTAAGCAACTAAGTTATCTGTTATTGCAACAACCCTTCCTGCATACATTGCATCTGGTATTGCATATCCTAAACTTCCACAGGCTGAAGGTCCATAAACACCGTTTATATTACCATATTCATCGCAGGTTGGAGCTGCAATAAAGGCTATATCTATCTTTAAATCGCCTGATTCTATTGCCCTTGCTCTTCCTCCGTGGGTATGCATAATTGCAGGATATTTTAAAAGTCCCCTTGATACTGCCTCTGCAACAGGTCCAGACATATAATTTGCATATATACCTGTAACCACTCCATTTTTAATATGTTCAACAAGTGGTGCGTGAACAGGGAATATGGAACTTGCCGCAACCCTTATGTCCTTTATCCCCATCTTTGCTATTTCATCCATCACCATATTAAGAACATAGTCACCGTTTCTTAAATGATGATGGAAGGAAACTGTCATACCGTCCTTTATTTCACATTTTATAAGTGCCTCTTTTATAGATTCAACAAGTTTTACATCAGAAGGTGCAACACATTTAACAGAGACTTGTTTTTTGCTCTTTATACCAAGATTGTTGAAGGCTCCACTAAAGGGCTTAACCTCTCCATAGCCTTCTATGTACTCTGGTAAAACTCTTCCTAAAATATTTTCCATAAAATCACTCCCTTATGATACCTGCAAGTTTAGCTTTTAGTATAATGTTTTCTGCCCTTTGAATTATTGGTGCATCTACCATCTTTCCATCAAGTGAGAAAACACCCTTACCTTCCTTTAGTGCCTCCTCCTTAGCCTTTAAAACCCTCTTTGCATACATTATCTCTTCCATAGAAGGTGAGAATACCTCGTGTATATAATCAATCTGTCTTGGGTTTATTGCTGCTTTTCCCGTCATACCTATTGCCTTTGCCCTCTTTGTATCTTCTATTAAACCTTCAACATCATTTACATCTGCAAAGGGAGTATCTATTGCATCTATCTTATACGCTTTACATATTGAAGCTACCCTGTTTCTTGCATAGAATATTTCATTTCCCTCTCTTGTTCTTTTTATTCCCATATCCGCTGTTAAATCCTCTGCACCAAGAAGAACTCCTATATTTCTCTTTGATGCAAGAATTGTTTCTCTTATGTTTTCAAGTCCAATTGCAGTCTCTACAAGAGGGAAAAGCTTAATTGAACCTAATTTAAATCCCTCTTCTCTTTCTATTATAGAGAGAATTTCATCAATCTCTTCAATATCATCACTTGTAGCCTTTGGTACTAATATTGCATCGGGTTTTACCCTTGCAATAACATTTAAATCATCATATCCAAAATCACTTTGGATAGAATTTATTCTAACAACCACTTCACATCCTGAAAAGTCGAGAGTTGATAGAGCATTTCTAACAAGCATTCTTGCTGCATCCTTTTCATCTATTGAGACAGCATCCTCTAAATCCAATATAACGCTATCTGCTCCAAGTATCGAAGCATTTTGTATCATACCAGGATTATTACCTGGCATAAAAAGCATTGTTCTTCTTAGTTTCATTCTTAACACCTCGCTACATTGCTCTTCTTATTGCAGTTTCAACTCGTGCCTTAATCGTATAATCAAGGGCCCCTCTATCCTTTGCAATAATTTTAGCATTTTCAACATTAAGCTCCTTTAAGGTTTCCTCTATTACTTCCCTTATCCTTTTACCAAATTGTTTAATAACTATGCTCTCAAGCTCTATTTCATTTCCATTTTCATTAGGAAAAACCATAACAAATATGTCGTTTGATTCTAAACTTCCTGCCTTTGCTGGATTATTAATCTTCATACTATCACCTACTCAATAGATTTTTTATATTCCTGCTGTCCTATTTCATAGTAATTATTTCCCTCTGCATCAATAACAACTATTAAAGGTAAATCCTCAACATATAGCCTTCTTATAGCCTCTGCTCCTAAGTCTTCGTAGGCTACAAGCTCTGATTCCTTTACACATTTTGCAGTTAATGCTGCAGCTCCACCTATTGCTGCAAAATAAACTGCTCTATTCTTCTTCATTGATTCTACTACCTCTAAACTTCTTTTTCCCTTACCTATCATCCCCTTTAATCCCTTGTCTAAAAGAGCAGGGGTATATGGATCCATTCTATAGCTTGTAGTTGGTCCTGCTGAACCTATTGGCATACCCTCCTTTGCTGGAGTTGGCCCAACATAATAAATTATTTGCCCCTCTACATCAAAGGGCAAGTCTTCTCCCTTTTCAATAAGTTCAACAAGTCTTTTATGTGCTGCATCACGTGCAGTATAAATATATCCTGTCAGAAGTACACTATCCCCAGCTTTTAAATTTTCTATACATTCATTTGTTAATGGCGTTGTAATTTTCTTTTGCATTTTACCCCTCCTAAATAATGGCCTCTTTATGTCTTGTAGCGTGACAGTTTATATTAACAGCAACTGGTAGGCCAGCAATATGAGTTGCATAAACTTCAATATTTACACCAAGACAAGTTGTTAATCCTCCAAATCCCTGTGGCCCTATTCCAAGCTTATTTATCTCATCCAAAATTTCCTTTTCTAACTTTGCATAATAGGGATTTTTATTTTCCTCATCTATACTTCTTAAAAGTGCCTTTTTAGCAAGAAAAGCTGCCTTTTCAAAAGTTCCTCCTATTCCTATTCCAACTACAATAGGTGGACAAGGATTAGGCCCTGCTTCCTTAACTGTCTCAAGTACAAACCTTTTAACACCTTCAACACCATCAGCTGGCTTTAACATTTTTAGTCTACTCATATTTTCGCTTCCAAATCCCTTTGGTGCAACTGTAATCTTTATCTTGTCTCCTGGGACTATGTTGTAGTGTACTATAGCTGGAGTATTATCCTTTGTGTTTACTCTATCAAGCGGATCCTTTACAACAGACTTTCTTAGATATCCTTCAATATATCCCTGCCTTACACCTTCATTTATTGCATCTTCTATATTTCCACCAACTATGTGTACATCCTGACCTATTTCCATAAAAACAACCGCCATACCCGTATCTTGGCACATTGGCATTTGTTCCTTCTCTGCTATCTCACTGTTATTTATTAATATATCGAGTATTTCTTTTCCAAGCTTTGAAGTTTCCTTCTCTTTAAATTCATAAAATTTATTTTTTATATCATCACCTAAATAATAATTTGCATCCATACATAGTTTCTTTATTATCTCTGTTATTTTTGAAACGTGAACCTCTCTCATATTACTCCTCCTAAATGTTTAATAGGGCTACTCTCAAAACCATCTATTTGTAAGTTTTGGTGCCACGAACTACCGTGACACCAAAACTAAAAACAATGCCATTAACATTTTAAAAATCGTTTTGAGATTGCCCTTTATATTACTTTGTTATTGCCGCTTCTCTTTTTAAATTAATTCTTTCTCTTGCCTTTGCTAAAGTTATTACTCTATTCATTTCGTTGTACACTATCATAAATCCTTCGTCAACACCCATACCTGGTTTTGCAAGACATTGATCAGCACCACAAGCTATTGCAATATTTGTACAGATTTGTGCTGAACGATCTGTTTCATTACAAGTTCCACCACAGTAAGCTCCAACACCGTGTTTCTTACAATATAAGATTGATTCAACTATGTTGTTTATACCACCTAAGTCTGGAGTTTTTATTTGGATCATATCCGCCGCTTCTTCATCTACAAATAGTTTAATATCCTCCCAAGTATTACACCATTCATCTGCCACAAGTTCAACACCTATATTTCTCTTCTTTAATTCTTGTCTTAGTTCCTTTAACGCCTTAAGTTGTCCTTCTCTGTTTTCAACATCCATTGGTCCTTCTATTCTTAATTTAAATGGAGCTGCTACCTTTTCAAGTTCTCCAAGGTATTCTGCCATCTTTTGCGTATCGTTATTGAAGGCAATACCTATTGTTCCATAAACGTCTATGTGTAGAATTGGTGTATATCCTTCTTCTGCTCTTAAATGCTTTATTCTATCTCTTAACCAAGCCACATACTCCTTTAGAAGTTCTCCATTTCTTCCAAGCTTTTCATCAACATTGTTTATAAGGCCGTGTGGAAGAACATCTGCACCTTTTATAATCATCTTATCTACATTATTGTATCTGTCATCACCTGATTGAGTAAATATTGGAACTCTCTTCATTTCTCCCTTTATGTTGTATTCTTCCTTTATAACCTCTGCCATTGTTAACTTTCTTACCTTTGATACTGCATCAAGTATTGCTTGTGTTACACCATATCTTATTGCAGTATGAAGTCTCTTTCCGTTAACCTCCATTGAGTCTATTTCTTCTGCAAGTTCTTTAAATCTTGTTACTTCTCTGCCTATTAACTTTGGAGCTATTTCCTTTTCAATAACTGGTATAAAATCCTCTGCTAAGAATAATGGGTCTCTTCCACCTGCACCTGAGTATTGAACAGCTGCACAGTCTCCATATGCAATTTGACCATCCTCAAGTATTAACATTACTGAAATTGATTCTCCTGCTTGTCTTATCTTCTTAAATCCTTCTGTTACTGGTTCTCCAACATAAGTAAATCCATCGTGTTTTGCTCCCTTTTTGATTGCTCTTTGGTCATCAAAGAAGAATCCTGTTCTACCTGCTGAACAAATTACATCTATTATTCTCATATTAATCTCCCCCTAATTATCTCATATTTTCTGGTCTTCCAACTAATACACCTTTACCTACTGCAAATATATCATCAACTGCCATTTGGAAGCTTACTGGTCTTCCTTCGTACTTTGCTCTTTCCTCAAGAAGTTGTCTATTAAAGTCCTTTATTTCCTTTGTAAATGGTATATTACCAAACTCTAAGAATCTTACTGCACCATTATTATCTCTGGCTGGAATAATTTGGCCTGCATTGTACTTACTTGGAGCAAATGGTATATCTAAAACTCCTGCTTCAAAGGCCTTAACTGTTCCTACTGCCAAGTCACCATTTCCAAGTTCAAATACCTTATCAAGTATGCACTTAGTTTCTGCCTTTATAAGCTCAATTTCTGCCTTTAATTCCTTTGATTCTGGTAGTCTTTGACCTCTTAATAGGTTTAATGTTTGCTTTGTAGCCTTGATTCCTGCTGCATTTGCTTCCTTTGTTGGTATACCAACAGCCTCGTGTGGAGTCTTTACTATAACCTTTGTTGCTCCTGCAAGTGCTGCTGTTGCTGAACCCCAAGAAATTACACCAAATGCCTTTGATTCATCGTGTGGGAATCCACCCATCCATTGATGGAATACTGTTGTTAAATAAACATCATATCCATACATCTTGAAATATTCTTCTGCCTGTTCAACAAGTGCTCTTATTGCCGCAACATCTTGTATTAAGTTACCGCATTGTCCATACCCAAGAGTTAGGTTCTTTACGCCCTGCTCTGCTGCAAGAAGTCCTTCTATTATAGCTACAGCATTTGATATACTTGGTGGAACTAAAGTACCTGTTAGTGGGCCAAATGGTTCACGGTTTAATTCTATTCCCATTTCTTCATACATACCAACTAATCTATCACAGTATTGCCAGTCTCTTATTGTCTTTTCAACTGAAACACTCTTTGCGTATGGTATGTTGTAGGAAATTCCTCCCCCTTCGTTTGAAGTCCAACCTGATGCGTGTATTATTTCTGAAAGTAGTCTTGCATCTGGTGTACCGTGTCTTGCTTGAAGTGGTAAATCTACTGCCTCATAAACCTTTCTACAACCTTCTATACCATAGTTAACTGCTGGGAATCCATTTAACATTGAACGTCCAGCCTTTTTACTTTCCTCTATACCAACTTCACATTCATTGTATCTATTTTGTCTTGTATAGCTGTCTATTGTTGATGGAAGAAGGTCTGCTTCTCCTTCATTTTGTAGATATCTTAATAGGTTTATGTGATCTTCTACTAATGCAACACCTGCTCTTGGTTGTGCCAAAGTTATTCCATTTTCCTTTGCATATCTTAATTTTTTGCTGAAATGTTTATGGTCTGGAACCTTTTTCAAATATTCTGCTGCTTCTTCTAAGTTAAGATTAGCACCAGTTGGCCATTGTCTTAAAACTTCCTCTCTTTGTTTAAAAAACTCATCGTGTGTAAGTTTTTTATTTCTTAGTTCCATAAGTTTTCCTCCTTAAGCCCTTACAATATATTTTTTCATTATTCTAACTGCCATATCTGGATATTCTTCTGCTAAAAGCCCCATAGCAGATAATATGTAGGTCTTATCGACTAAGATAACTGGATTGGTTGGTTTTAGATAGTTTGGACTTTCCATCGAAAAAAGCCCTGCCTTTAAAATCTTTTCTGGATTTCTGCTGTGCACTAAAACTCCACCAGTTCCTATTAAATACTTTACATTTAACAGGTCTTTACCAACTTGTGAATAGATAATTCCCATTGGAGTGTAAACACTTTCAACTGTACCTACGTGTCTTTCCATAGCAATTTCAGTTGCTACCATACCAAGTGCCTCATCAAATTCATATTCCTCTTCAGTCTGTGGAATTATATTTACATTTTGTTGTAAAAATTTACATCTTTCCTCCACATCATATGGTGTATTAGGTGCAAACTTTTTAATTCTTCTTGTTCCTGCAGCTTCAAACAGCGATACTGCACTTACCCTCATTCCCAGGTCACCTTCAACAGTTCTTTTTGCATAGGGTTCTTGAAGTCCCCTTAATGTAACTCCAGGCTTTGATGGATCTCCCTTTGCAATTGAGTGAACATCCGTTGTTGCACCACCTATATCAACAATTATAAGTTCACCTATTCCTTCTTCCTTGTCACTACCATCTGCTAATATCTTTGCTGCCTTAAGAACTGCTGCTGGTGTTGGCATTAATATTCCATTAATAAAGTTTTCGGCATTTTTCATTCCCTTTGCTTCTACTATCTTCTGCATAAAAATGCTTCTTATAACTTCTCTTGCTGGTTCAACATTTATTGTATTTAGCTTTGGCATTACATTTTCAGTAATTTTATAAAAAAGACCTGCATTATTGAATATTTCCTCAATCTCATCATTTGCATTTTTATTGCCTGCCACTACGATTGGAACATCTTTAATATGCTCTGCCAAAAGTTTTGCATTGTGTATTATACAATCCTTGTTACCTCCATCTGTTCCACCTGCAAGTAGAATGATATCTGGTTTTTTGGATTTTATTTCTTCTATTTCGTGTTTATTCAATTCATAGCTATAAACTCCAAGTATTCTTGCCCCTGCACCAAGAGCAGCTCTCTTTGCTGCCTCTGCTGTTAGTTCAGGTACGAGTCCAATTGCAACCATCTTAAGCCCACCTGCTGCACTTGAACAAGCAAGCTTTTTAACAAAGTTAACTTTTCTTTCACCTATATTTTTCATTAACTTCTCATAGGCCTTATTAAAACCTATCATTATATCGGTATTTACCGTTGTTAAATCCTTTGCTGTTGCAAGTATCTCTTCATTTTCAATATCAACAGCAGTAAGCTTGGTATATGTGCTACCAAAGTCAATTAATAAAATAGCATCCAT
The DNA here is from genome assembly GCF_900129265.1 of Caloramator proteoclasticus DSM 10124. Taxonomy (GTDB): domain Bacteria; phylum Bacillota; class Clostridia; order Clostridiales; family Caloramatoraceae; genus Thermobrachium; species Thermobrachium proteoclasticum. Next base: position 14,628 of record NZ_FQVG01000021.1, read on the forward strand.
ATAATCACCTTCAAATTATTCTTCTAACCCCAAATCCTTTTTAAGGTCCTTAATTGATAGTTTTATATCTGTTCCTGGTGGATATGCTCTGTTAAATCCCATATCTAAAAATCTCTTTTCAACTTCCTTCCAATCTTGCTTTCCTACAACAAGATTTCCACCAACATAAAGGATTATATCCTTAAGACCAGCCTCGTTGCATTTTTCTCTAAAGCCTCTACAGTCAATTTCTCCGTGTCCATAAAGGGATGAAACTAAAATTGCATCTGCATTTGTTTCAATTGCTGCGTTTATAAAGTCTTCTTGCGGGCTTAGAACTCCAATGTTTACTACGTTGAAGCCTTCTTCCTTTAAAGCGTGTTCAATAATCTTGTTACCTACAGCGTGGCAGTCAGCACCAATTACTCCTATAACTACAGTCTTTCCATTTTGCATAAAAATCCTCCCTCATTCTTTTATATTTTTTTAAGTTCTACCATTTTTGAAATAACAGCCTTTACGCTGCCTTGGTCTAAGTTATAAACAAAACTTATAATTTCCCTCTTATCTCCTACTATTGCCTTTACTTCTTTACGTCTACCGGGGGAAACTATTACTACATCTGATGTGTTTATTATGTTTTTTATTTCATTTAGTTCTCGGCTGGTAGTAGCAATAATATCCACGTCAAGCCCTGCTGACTTTAGTGCACTTTGAACCTTGAACTGAAATTCATTAGATATGCACACAAGTCCAAATTTTGTCCCCTTTGGATATTTTGCAATTTTTACAATTGTCTCAAGGCAAGGTGTTATCGCAACACCTAAAACCTCTTTATTTAAATCTGATGTCAACTCTTTAACCTCATTCACGTGATTAAAGGTTGCTATTATAACCTGTACTCCATTTAGTATTTTTTGTACTTCTTCGTTTCTTTCTTCTAAGTCCTTTATTGTAAGAGGAATTATATTAAGGCCTGTTGCCTTTGATAGCTGCTTTGCAAAATCCTTAGCCTGCTCAATGTTGCATTCTATAAAAATAGCACTTATATTTTTTAATATATCCTGCTTCTCCTTTACTCTGTTTATAACAAGTGCAATGAATTCATCATAGGATAATCCCATTTCAAGGGATTCCTCAAGTGCTATATCTATAATCTTTAATAATTTGTCATTTATACTGTGCCTTTTCCAGGTTTTGGCCTCTTCTGCTACAAAGGTTCCTTTTCCTTGATACGAAACAATTACTCCCTCTTGTTCAAGAAGCTTATATGCAGAACTTATTGTGTTTCTGCTTGTATTTAACATTGAAGCCAATTCCCTCTCGGTTGGCATCTTGGTACCAACCTTTAAGGTGCCATTTTTAATCTGTTCCATTATTTGATTTTTAACTTGTATATATAGTGGAATTCCACTCTTTTTATCTATTACTATGTTCATTTGAAACACCTCTTAAAGCATTTGGATTATTGGATTAATCCATTAGGTCCATTTTTATTTTAACATGTAACAATTATTTTAACTAACTTAATTTTCTGTCAAATTTTAATGTATTTTGGCAAATATATAGTTTATAGTCAATTAAATATATTTTTTATCGTTTTTATTTAATTTTTATACCAGTTTATAATAACCAGTATAAAAAAGGGCTGTATCTTTTATATTGCCATAGATACAGCCCTTTTTATTCCTTCTATTCTTTTGTTTCTCTCTCTTATTTCCTTCTCCAATTTTTCCTCTTCCTTTAAGCATTCTCTTATAAATTCCCCTTGAGAAACTGTTGTAATGTTAACATCAATACTATTTTTAGTGTAATATTGTCCTATTATATTAATCTTAACTGGAATTTTATCTACTAATATTAAAAGATTCTTTTCCCATACCCTCTTTAATTCCTTATAATCTTCTTTAATTACCTCAACCCTATTAAAATCCCCTTCTATATGTCGACAAATTGTGTCAATTAATAGATTATAATAAAAAAGTCCATTTAGTGCCTTTGGTATAGAAGTCTTTAATATTTCTCTATGAAGAAGTATACTTCTCTCGCTATCTGTTAAGCTAATAAACTCTACATCCTCAAATTTTACTATTATTTTGCCCCTTTTAGACCCTACATATTGATGATTCATCAAATCTACTATGAACTCTTGTCCATAGAATAAACTATTTTTATTTGTAACCCTAACCTTCAAAATAACACCCCCTATTTAAACAATAGAACAATTATATCAAGTTACATAATCAATTTCAAATGTAATTCCTTCTATTATCGTAAACTTTATCAAAAATTCTTTTGCAACTTTGTTTTGGAATTCTGTCATTATATTCTCCCCTTACCCCTAATTCATTTTCAATATTACCGGTTATATTTCTACCATTAACAAAGCATTGGATTACGTATAGATAAAAAGAAATACAATGTATCACTAATTAACTACACAAAACAGACTTTTAAATAAATTTAAATACTATAATTGAATTATTGTAGTTTTTTATATTGCATATTTCATAATATTTTGTATATAATTGAACTATAAATTATTATTTTAAGGGGGATTGGTAAAATGAAAAAAACTTCTCTTGCTAAAAAAATATTATATGCTCTTATTTTAGGACTCATATTTGGAATTTTAGCCAACAACTTTTTCCCAGAAGCTCTAAATTCCACATTATCAAAGTGGATTTTAGTTCCTGTAGGTAATATATTTTTAAGAGGAATTAAATTAATAGTTGTGCCATTAGTATTATTTTCTCTTATCGTTGGTACAGCAAGCCTTGGTGATATTAGAAAGCTTGGTAGAATTGGTGGTAAAATCATAGTATATTATTTAGCTACAACAGCTTTGGCAGTGACAATTGCCCTAATACTTGCAAATATAACTAAACCAGGTGTAGGGCTTAATCTTACATCATCAACTGAATTTAAAGCAAATCAAGCACCATTTATAATGGACATATTTGTTAATATGATTCCAACCAATCCATTTGAATCCCTTGTAAAGGGTGAAATGCTTCAAATAATTGTATTTTCAATACTATTTGGAATATGTATAACACTTGTTGGCGAAAAAGCAAAGGGACTTTTAAGTTTAATTGAGCAGGCAAATGAAGTATGTCTAAAGCTAATTGGAGTAGTTATGCTATTTGCTCCATTAGGCGTATTTGCACTCATTTCTAACGTACTTATGTCACAGGGTATGAAGGTTTTAATTCCTCTTTTAAAATATGGATTTACTGTACTATTTGGACTTTTAATACAGCTAATACTTGTATATGGTTCACTTTTAAAGGTATTAGGTAGAGTAAACCCAATTAACTTCTTTAAAAAGTTCTGGACTGTAATGGTTGTAGCCTTTAGTACATCAAGCAGTAATGCAACCATCCCTGTAAACTTAAAAACCTGTGAAGAAAAGCTTGGAATACCAGAATCAATTGCAAGCTTTACAATTCCACTTGGTGCAACAATAAATATGGACGGTACTGCAATAATGCAGGGTGTTGCAACGGTATTTATAGCACAGTTGTTTGGTAAAAATCTAACTATTACTCAACTTATTATTGTAGTTTTAACTGCCACTCTTGCATCAATAGGAACTGCAGGTGTTCCTGGTGCCGGAATAGTAATGCTTACAATGGTTCTTCAACAGGTGGGATTACCAGTTGAGGGTATAGCATTAATTCTTCCTATAGATAGAATACTTGATATGTGTAGAACAGTAGTAAATGTAACAGGAGATGCTGTTGGAACAACAATTGTAGCAAATTCTGAGAAGGAACTAAATTTGAATACCTATAATAGTATAAATGTATAATTTATGATTAAAAAAGTGCCATAAATGCTATTTATGGCACTTTTTTGTTTATTTTGTTTTCTATAATACACTAACTATGAATATATATCTGAAAACTCAACCTCTATCTTTTCTACATTCATATTATGTTCAAATACCTCTGTCTCACCTACAGTATCTATTGTTTTTATAGGGATTGCAAAGCTAAACGTACTCCCCTCTCCCTCTACACTTTCAACCTCCACAAAACCTCCGTGAAGTTCAGTTAAACTCTTTACAAGAGATAGTCCTATACCACTTCCACATTTTTTACAATTATTTTCAATCTGCCTGTATCTATCAAAGATAGTCTCTATCTTTTCCTTTGGTATACCACATCCAGTGTCTTTAACGCTAACTTTAACATATTCATTTAAAGTCTTTACATAAACAATTATATTTCCTCCCTGAGGTGTAAACTTTATAGCATTTGATAATAGATTAAGAACTATTCTTTCAATCTTATCTGGATCGCAGGCAACAATCACTTCCTCCTCATCTGTATCAAAAATAATATCTATGCCTTGAGTCTTAGCATAATCAACAACAGACTGTACAATGTTTTCAACAATATTAACTATGTTGTAGTTGTTTAAATTTAGGTTTAAAAAATTAGCATCTATCTTTGTAGCGTCTATTAGGTTATTTATGAGCCTTAAAAGCCTTAGGCAGTTCTGCTTCATTATCTGCATATATTTATTAGCCGATGTATCTTGGTTAATATAATTTAGCATCTGCATTGAGGCTAATATAACATTAAGAGGTGTCCTAAGTTCGTGGGCTAAATTTGCATAAAACTCAGACCTGTTTTGTTCATTTTTATATAGATTATCTATGATAGATTTCATATCATCCGCTATATTTTTGTTTGTACTGCTAAGCATTAAACATAAACATAAATTTTTATTAAAATATGATAGTGGATGAAATAAAAGTGTTACTTCTTCATCATCTAAACTTTTGACTTTTACTCTTGTGTAGGACGGAATTCTCTTATTTATTGAATTATAAAAAGTTTTATTTAGTTCATTAACATCTATATCTTCCACTAAGCTCAAAAGATTTTTATAGTCTATATCATATCCAACTATATTTTTAAATGAAATATTGGATTTAACTACTTGACCATTATTATCTAATAACATTAAAGGTAAGTGGATATTGTCTAAGGCTGATGTTAAAAGTTCTGCTTCATTTTGGGAAAGACTAATATGATTTTTGGTGTGATTGTTATGAAAATATGTATACATAATTGGAAGTGCTAAATTTAAAATTATCAAATCGTATCTTATTCCAGTTTGAAGTGTATTTATAGCAAAATATAGAGAAAATACAACTGCATTTATTATAAGATATGTAGAATTAAAAGTGTGCAATAAAATAATATAAAACAAATTTAAAATATACACAAATACATCTAATTTAACTCCCCAACCTATTTTTATTAAACCTAAAACAATTATTAAGTTTATTAATGGTTTTAGTAATTTTTCCATTTTATTTGCCTTATTTTTCATATAACACAATAAACCTTCCACAAAAATCCCCCCATATTTACTATATTATACATAAAATCAAAAATTCCTTCTTTTTAATTAAAAAATTAAAATATTTAAATGCAACAATAAAGAGAGATTTTTGTCTTCAGTAAAAAAGGCATAAGAGGTACACCCTCTTATGCCACCTGAGTGCTTTGTTTAATTTTTTCTAACCTTTGAGATATCTTCTCTAATCTATACTTTAGTAATATCGATACTATAATAGAAGCAATCATAAATGCTATTAAAACCACTACATCTCCTCTTAATACACCATAATCTATACCAGAGATAATCTCTCTAAGTGCCGATGTAGCATAGGTCATTGGAAGATATGGGTTTATTTTTACAAAGAAATTAGGAACAAGTTCAAGTGGGAATGTTCCTGCACAGGAAGTAAGTTGTAGCATTAAAAGTACAAGTGATAGGAACCTTCCTGCATCTCCAAATATCATTATTAATGCTTCTATTACTGATATAAACACAAAGGATAATAATATATTAAATCCATAGAATAGTACCAAGCTCTTAACTTCTAAGTTTAAAACGTGTATTAAAATAAAGCTTGATGCTACTGCCTGTAATATTCCAAGGAATGCAAATGTAATAAACTTACCAAATATTATAGCAGCTGGGTGTCCTTTAAATTCATCATCAACTTCACCAGAAACTATAAAGAACATTATAAGTGCTCCAACCCAAAGTGATAGTGGGATAAAATAAGGAGCAAAACCTGTACCATAGTCAGGAACGTGATTAATTGGCTGTTCATTTAATCTTACTGGTTCAGACATAAACTTTGACATATCCTCTGATGAGAACTTCAATTTATTATTTATCTTATCATATCCTTCAGTTAATCCATCCTTTAATTCTAAAGTCCCATCAGCTAATTTATTTAATCCATCATTTAATCTTAATGAACCATCATACAATCTATCTGTTCCACTATTTAATGAAACTAAACCATCATTTAACTTTGATGAACCTTCATAAAGTTTTACTGCTCCATCCTTTAGTGAAGCTGTACCATTATTAAGTTCTAATGAACCTAAATAAAGTTTATTTAAGCCTTCACTTAACTCTCCAGTTTTGCTCTCTGCTACATTCAATCCATCTCTTATCTTTTCTGCTCCAAGCTTAAGCTCTGCAACTCCATTTGAAAGCTTTGCAACTCCTTCATTAGATGAAAGCTGTGCAACTTGCCCTAAGCCCATTTTTAATGATAATGCACCATTTTTTGCTTCGTTTAAACCATTTAGTAGTGCTGTAAGCCCTTGAGCTGAGCTTCTATTTGCTTCTGCAAACCTTTGTGTTCCTTCTGCTACTTGTTTTGTGCCTTCCTTTAAAGTTGCAGTTGCTTGCACTAATGTATCCACAGCAGCAGCCGATTCCTTAAGAGGTTTTGATAAATTTTGCTTTAGATTCTTTTCTTGAATTGCTGACAATACTAATTTTGCTTCATCTACCTTACCTGCATCTAAAAGTGCCTTTGCTGAATCTATCGCATTTGATACTTCATCTATACCTTGGGCTGCACTATTTAACTTTGTACCCATATTAAGTGCACTTACTTGTTCATTTAAATTTTTAGCACCATCTGCAACCTGATTTGCACCATTTGCAAGTTTATCTACATCTTTTTGTCCATCCTCAATTAGTGCCTTAAACTGTGAAACTCTGTTGACTATTTCATTTAATCCCACTTCAAGTTTTATTGAGCCTTCATAAAGCATTTGAATTCCAGATTTAGCATTTAAAAGATTTGGTGCAAATACCGACATACCTTGAACTACCTTATCAAGTCCCTCTACTAAACTTGTCTGTCCACCCTTTAATGCAGTCAAACCATCCTTTAAATTTTTCGAACCATCACTTGCTGTTTTTAAACCATCTGAGAGCTTCCTAGAACCATCATTTAACTTTTCTGCACCATTGTTTAAAGTACCTAAACCATCCTTCAATTGTTTTGAACCATCATTTAGCTTAACAATTCCATTCTTTGCCGTCTTTAATCCATCTGACAGTTCCTTTGAACCATCCCTTAATTTTATTGCTCCATCATTAAGCTCTACACTACCGTCCTTTGCCTCTGAAAGTCCATCCTTAACCTCGTATAGGCTGTCAATTACAACCTTTGAAGCTTCTTCTGTAATTGATTTTGCAATTTCGTCCTTAAGTTCAAGCATTACTCTTGAGGACACCTGTGCTGCCAAGAAATTTTTCTTTTCATTAGGTATATAGATAAGCTCTGCTTTATCTATTTTTCCCTCTGACGCATCAGTTATCCTCTTTGAGAAGTCCTCTGGGATTATAACAGCTGAATAGTATCCTTTATTATTTAGCCCATCCATAGCTCTGTTATAATCTACAAATTCCCATTTTATTTTTGTGTTATCCTTCAGCTCATCTATTATATCATCGCCGTAATTTACTCTTTCTCCATCCTTTGTACTTCCCTTATCTAAATTTACCACCGCAACTGGCATCTTATCAAGTTTACTGTAAGGATCCCAGAAGGCATATAAGTATAAGAAGCTATAAAGAAGAGGCATTAAGGATACAACAATCACCGCTACCCGATTAAATCTGTTAGTAAACAAATTTTTTAAATCCTTCTTTGCAATTTTAAGTGCTCTCATTTTTTCACCTCCCTAATTATACTGGTCAGTATAATAATACATCTTTTATACTGACCAGTCAATATATTTTTATACTAATTAGTTTAAAATTTTATGTATTTTTTGTTAATACATTTTTTTACATAAAAAAGAGGTAAACATAAGTTTACCTCTTATCAGGCTGTTGAAAAAGTTATATATTGATTAGCCCCATGAAGGATTTCTTAGGCATTCGTTCTACGGCTTAAGCAATTCTAAGCTTTTCTTTGTTTGAAAAATTCCTACCCTCGCGATGCCATCGTCCTGATGGCCGCTCGGCTCGGCACGTCCTGTGCCGAATTACGGACTTTTCCAAAGTCGAAAAGCTAAGAATTTCTAAAGCTCATGAAAGAGCCTTTTGAAATCCTTTCATGGGGCTTTTTCAAAATTCAGCTAACAAGTAGGTTTGTCAACAATCTAAAAGAGATATACATAAGTTTATCTCTTCCCTATACCTCTCATTATAAATTCAATAGTCTCCTCAATTATATCATTTGCATTTTTATCCTTATGTATTAAGCTATATACTACAGTTGAAGCCATTATTCCAAAGAAGTTATATACCTTAACCTTTATATCAGTTCCATCTATCAATCCTGCATCTGCAGCCTCCTGTAAATAACCCTCAATAAGATTAAAATATCTATTCAATATCTCTCTTAATTGATTTTGTCTCTCCTCATCTCCCCACATTTGGCTTAATATAGTCTTAAAAAACTCTATATATTTTATTACTAAATCTAATTGAACTTTACATACCATTCTTAATTTTTCAATGGGATTTTCTAAGTGTTTTGTCTTATCAATTATTTCTTCCTCCATCATTTTCAAACCTTCATCTATTATAAACTTAAAAATATCCTCCTTGCTTTTAAAGTGATAATAAAGGGTTCCTTTAGCAACACCTGCTGTTTCAGCAATCTCATCCATTGTAGATTTATGATAACCCTTTTGTGAAAAGGCCTTTATTGCTGCCTCAAAAATTATCTTTTTTGTCTTATTCATATCATCACCTCTTCCTTAGTAGTACAAGTTAATTATTACATATTTTTTGTATTTAGAAAAGATAGTCTAAAAATTTTTATTATTCTAATTGTTATTTATTTATTGTCTTCTAAATATATTTTATTAGATAGCATTTTGGAGGCGTTAAATTGTATTTATTTGTATTAAAAATAATACTTTTATTAACACTTAATTTTAATAACATATATCAAATTAGTACAAAATGTATTGAAGAATATATAGTAAATAATCAAAATTATAAATTCAATTTAGACCAAATTTATGATTATAGGGAAGATAAATTTTACATAAATATTCATTATGTAAAGCTGAATAATAGACAGATAGCTTCGTCTTCTACTCTCCCATTAATAACAATCAAAAAAGAAAAGCATAATAGCCATTCTAAAGTAATATACCTAACCTTTGATGACGGCCCAAGCAAACTAACCCTTGATATACTTAAAGTTTTAGATGAACATAAAGTTAAAGCTACATTTTTTGTTGTTGGAAATAAAGTTAAACAATATCCTGAAATAACTAAGGAGATACGCGAAAAGGGACATATATTAGCACTCCACTCCTACTCCCACGACTATAAAAAAATATACAGTGATTATGAAAGCTTCATAAATGAAATGGAATATACACAAAATCTAATATATGATGTTACAAAATATAAATCATACATAATTAGATTCCCGGGGGGAAGCTATAAAAGGCTTAATATAGAATTTTATAATTTGTTGAAGGAAAAAAATTATAGAATATACGATTGGAACATCTCCTGTGGAGATGGAATAGGTAAAAATAAAGATGTTGAAACCATATATAAAAATGCAACAGATTATGGAACTCATTCAAGAATAATACTTCTTATGCACTGTAGACAAAGTGACAATGCAACACTATGTGCCCTTCCTAAAATAATTGAGTTTTATAAAAAAGAAGGCTTTAAGTTTGAAACATTAGATAAATGTGAAGAAGATTATATTTTCCCATTCAAGTAGGTTTCCACCTACTTTTTTTGTAACCAAAATTCAATTTAATACATAGATTATTATTAGAAATACATTAATTCGACAAGGAAGAAGGTGAATATATGGATATATCAAATTTATTATCCTGCTGTCCAACAGGTCAACCAACAAATACTAATACTTGGGCATGGTTTTTAATACTTTTAATAATATTAGGGTATGGAAATCAGGGATATGGATGCTCGTGCAGAAGGTGCAGAAGAAAACATCATCACTGTGATAACTTCTTTGGAGGAGATTCCCTATTTGCTCTACTAATATTAGCATTGATATTCCTGCTTTCCAAATCCCCATGCACCACTACCACAACAACTTGTTAATATCCTATAGGTAAAGGGGGGTTTGCTATGTCAAAGAAATGTTGTGGTCTCAACAATATGTGCAGCTTAATAATCCTACTTCTTATCCTATTACAATTTGGCAGAAGAGGACCTGGCTGCCATAATGACGGTCCAGTAGATTGCATCGGAGGAAATACTACAATTGACAACAGCGTTCTATTTGTAATTGTACTCTACTATCTAATTTGCTGCGGCTGTGGCAAGAAGTAATTAAATGCTGCTAATATTAGAAGCATATGGGGATGGGAATCCATCCCCATACATAGAAATTTAAGGAAGTGATTGGATGGGCCACCACAAAAAACATCATAAACATAAACACCACAATGAAGAATTAAATAATCAACTTGATTTAAATAATGTGGATATGTCTCAAATTCAAAACATAATGCAAAACATTGATATGAATCAATTAAGTGCAATGTTATCTAATCTAAACCTACCACAAGGGCAAAGCAATATCAATTTATCACAAAATAATCTAACCTATCCACAAAACAACGTAATTGCCGTATTATCTGCTCTTAAACCCTTCCTACCAGAGCATAGGTCAATGATAATTGATAGAATAATTGAGAGTTTGTCAAACATACCATTTTAGAAAAAAAGCCTTAAACAAAATTTTGTTTAAGGCTTTTTTCTAAAATAGCAATGCAATACCTACATTATTAAGTAACTTTATCGCTACAAGTACTATTGATGATGTGAAGTTAGTTATAAAGTGGTTTAGAACTGCCGCTTTATATCCATATTTTTCATAAAATATACAATTAACAACCCCAAGAGAAAAAGTAGCAATTGAACTTACTAAATTAAAGTGTAATAGCATAAAAAGAGTACTTGAAATAAGTACAGCTATTGTTTTTCCATATTTTCTACTAAAATTATGATAAATAATATGTCTAAAAATAAATTCTTCAACATAAGGAGCAAATAAATTTATTACAAACATCAAAAATACCAACTTAATCCAACTTGAAGTTTGAATCATATCAACAATTGTCTGTTGTTTTGGCTCAATTCCAATCTTTACTAAAAATATTGCAAAAAGTGCAGTAATAAGCATTGTAATAAATTTAAGAGCAAAACTAAATAAAATTATCTCAAACTTTTTATCCCCTAAGGGTTTTATAAGCTTATTTTCTTCTTTGTTACCCCTTTTTTTCTCCTTCTGTAAAATTAAAAGCACTAATACAAAAGGAAAAAGATTTTGTGTAAATAAAGACAATACAACATAAAAAATAAAAATTATAACTACATATTTCTTTTTTGTTCTATTTAAAATTTGTCTTCTAAAAACCATCCAAGGTATTAATATTATTATAAAAAAAATAATCAATTCCTTTATTAAATCTAAAAAACTTATCATAGTTTTATCCCCCAAAACCAATAAATTCATATAAGATTAATTATCTAAAAGGTGCTATAATTATAGCACCTTTTAAGTTTATTCAGATATACCACATTCATTTTTTATAATCTCCCATAATTCATCCTTACCTCTTTTGGTTTCTGATGAAAAGAGTACAAAACTTTCTTCCTCCGTTAATTTAAGAGATTTTTTTATTAGTGGTACCTGCTTCATTAGCTGATTATTACTTAATTTATCAGATTTTGTAGCTACAACCACTACCTTTTTTCCAGTCTGCCTCATCCACTCAAGCATTAACTTATCATCCTGCGTAGGTTCGTGCCTTATATCAACAAGCAGAATAACCAATCTCAATTCATCTCTTCCATTTAAATACCCCTCAATCATTGCACCCCATTTTTTCTTCTCTTCTTTAGAAACTTGGGCATATCCATAACCTGGAAGGTCAACTAAAAATAATGCATCATTTATATTATAAAAGTTAATTGTTCTTGTCTTACCAGGCTTACTACTGGTTCTTGCTAATGCTTTTCTATTAACAAGTGCATTAATTAGGGAAGACTTCCCAACATTTGACCTTCCTGCAAAGGCAACCTCTGGGTATCCTTTAGTTGGATATTGAGATTTTAGTGCCGCAACACATTCAATCTCTGCTTTTCTTATTATCATAAATTACCTCCTTAGTGCAATTTCCAGCACTTCTTCTACTCTTTCAACGAATTTAAATTCAATTTTTTTCTTTATGTTTTCAGGTATCTTTTCTATATCTTTTTTATTATCCATAGGTAAAATAACTGTTCTTATTCCTGCTCTATAGGCAGCAAGTGCCTTTTCCTTAACCCCTCCTATAGGTAAAACACGTCCTGTTAACGTAATCTCCCCTGTCATTGCGACATCGCTTCTTACTGGTGTCTTAGATAGAGCAGATACCATTGCTGTTATCATAGTAACGCCTGCTGATGGTCCATCCTTTGGAACAGCACCCTCTGGTACGTGAATATGTACGTCCATATTTTTATAAAAATCTTCATCTATATTAAATTGCTTAGCGTTTGCTCTGACAAAGCTATAACCGGCTCTTGCTGATTCCTTCATTACATCGCCTAATTTTCCTGTTAGTTCAAGCTTACCAGTACCAGCCATTGGAATTACCTCAACAGGAAGAGTGTCCCCACCATATGCTGTCCAGGCTAATCCCATAACAACACCTATTTGATCCTTCTTGTTCATCTCTTCGTATTTATATCTTGGAGCTCCAAGATATTTTGCTAAGTTTTGCTGAGTTATCTTTATCTTCTTTTCTCCATTTTCTAAAATTTCAATAGCTGCTCTTCTGCAGATTGTACCTATTTTTCTCTCAAGGTTTCTGACACCTGATTCTCTTGTATATAGATTAATAACATCCTTTATTGCCTTGTCACTAAAGCTAATAATATCCTCTTTAATACCATTTTCTTTTACTTGTCTTGGAATTAAATAATCCTTACAAATATGTATTTTTTCTTCATCTGTATAACCAGATATTTTAATTACTTCCATTCTATCTAAAAGTGGTCTTGGAATTGTATCTAACGTATTTGCTGTTGTTATAAATAAAACCTTCGATAAATCAAATGGAAGTTCTATGTAATGGTCTCTAAAACTATGATTTTGTTCTGCATCTAAAACCTCAAGCAATGCATCTGCTGGATCTCCCTTAAAGTCTGAACTCATCTTGTCTATCTCATCAAGTAAGAACACAGGATTCTTTGAACCTACCTGCTTCATACCGTTTATTATTCTTCCAGGCATTGCTCCTATATATGTTCTTCTATGTCCTCTAATTTCAGCCTCATCCCTTACACCACCTAAGGACATCCTAACAAACTTTCGTCCAAGTGAATTTGCGATTGACCTTGCAATAGATGTTTTACCTACCCCAGGAGGACCAACTAAACATAATATAGGCCCCTTCATACTCTTATTTAACCTTGTTACTGCAATATATTCAAGTATTCTCTTTTTAACATCTTCAAGTCCAAAGTGTTCCTTTTCTAATACTTCCCTAACCTTCTTAATATCTTCTACATCCTTTGTTTCTTTACTCCAAGGTAGGTTTACAACCCAATCTAAATAGGTTCTTATAACACCTGTTTCCGGTGATTGTGAGCCTAACTTTTCCATTCTTGATAGTTCATATAATGCCTTATCCTTTGCTTCCTTTGGCATTTTTGCTTTATCTATCTTCTTCTTATAGTCCTCTATCTCTGCTTGTATACCATCTCTATCTCCTAATTCCTCTTGAATTGCCTTTAGTTGCTCTCTTAGATAGTATTCCTTCTGCATCTTATCTATTTTTTTCTTAACCTTTGCACTTATCTTTCTTTCAATTTTTAATATCTCTATCTCTCTTGCTAAAATCTCAAGAAGCTTAGTTAATCTCTCCTTTGGTTCTATTGCCTCTAAAAGTTCCTGTCTATTTTCCTGTTTTATAATTAAATATGATGTTATAACATCTGAAAGTTTACTTGCGTCATCTATATCAATAACTGTTTCTATAACATCTTCAGGAATTGTTGGGTTTAATGATATGTACTCCTCAAACTCATCTAAAACTTGCCTCATAAGTGCTTCTATTTCAACACTTAAATTTACCTTCTTTTCTTCAAACACAACAGCCTTTGCCTCAAAATAAGGTTCAGTTTGGGTAAATTCTAAAACTTCTGCTCTATTTATACCTTCAACAAGAACTCTAATATTATCTCCTGGAAGCTTTAGTATTTGTTTTATTTTTGATATTGTTCCAATTTTGTATATATCATCAAAGTTTGGATCTTCAACCTTTAAATCCCTCTGTGTAACAAGTAAAATTGTTTGATCGTTAACCATAGCCTCTTCTAATGCAGCAATAGACTTTTGTCTTCCTACATCAAAATGCAGAACCATATGTGGAAATATAGTCAATCCTCTAAGCGGTATAAGAGGTAATTTAACTTCTGTCATATAATCAACTCCTTTCAAGGCCGTTTCAATTAATATATTATAACCTATAACATACAATTTTTTCAACTTTTCTTTTACTCTACAAAATTAAAGGTATGCTAGTATATGCATACCTTTATATTATTATTTTTATAAATTACTAGCTGTCAATATACCTATATCAGATATTTCTTTATCGATAATAACTCGTTTGTTTTCATATATTATTGCATTTTCTATAACTTCTCTTATATGCTCAACTGGAACTATCTCTATATCATATTCTTTAAAACTGTCCTGATAATTGTCCTTTGGTATTAATACCTTTTTTACGCCTGCTCTCTTTGCTGCTTCAATTTTTGCAAGTATACCTCCAACTGGCTTTACAAGCCCTCTTATTGAAATTTCGCCTGTCATTGCCACTTCGTTATTAATTGGCAATTTAGTAATTGCACTATATATTGCTGTTGTTATTGTAACTCCTGCTGAAGGTCCATCTACCGGCATTCCACCTGGAAAATTAACGTGAATATCATATTGACGCGTATCAATATTAAAACATTTTCTTAAAACAGTCAATACATTTTCAACTGAACCCTTAGATGTGCTTTTTCTCTTATATTTTTTGCCGTAGGATCCTGTCTCCTCCTCATCTATTATTCCATTTACAATAAGTTTTCCACATAGTCCCTCCTGTTTTATGGCAACTGCCTCTACCTCAAGAAGTGTACCCATATTAGGTCCATAAACTGCAAGACCATTAGCAAGGCCTATTTGTGCCTCAACCTCTATTTTTTTATCTGGTCTTGGTGAATAATTCCCGCTTTCGATTACCCATTCAACATCCTGAGCAGTAATGTCTTTTCTCTTTTCATTGATTGCTATTCCACCTGCAATTTGAATTATATTAACCGCCTCTCTTCCATTTGTAGCATACTTACTTACAAGTTTTGCAGCATCCTTTGATATTTCAAATCCACCTTTTTTTGCTGCGTTGATTGATATTTTTTCAATTTCATCCTGTGTTAGAGCTCTAAAGAATATTTCGACACAACGTGAACGAATTGCTGGAGGGATATCCTCTGGGTTTTTAGTAGTAGCTCCAACAAGTCTAAAATCTGCTGGAAGTCCGTTTTCGAATATGTCTCGTATATGCACAGGTATGTTGGGGTCTTCTGATGAATAATAAACACTTTCAAGATATACCTTTCTATCCTCTAAAACCTTTAAAAGTTTGTTCATTTGTACAGGGTGAAGCTCTCCTATTTCATCTAAAAACAAAATACCACCGTGTGCCTTAGTAACTGCACCAGGCTTTGGTTGAGGAATACCTGCAACGCCAAGAGGTCCTGCTCCTTGATATATTGGATCGTGAACAGAACCAATTAATGGATCTGCTATACCTCTATCATCAAATCTTACTGTTGTTGCATCTACCTCAACAAATTTTGCATCCTGCTTGAAGGGAGATAGAGGGTTCTTTTTTGCTTCCTCAAGCACAAGCCTTGCTGCTGCTGTCTTTCCTACTCCTGGAGGACCATATATTATAACGTGTTGTGGATTTGGGCCACAAAGTGCTGCCTTAAGTGCCTTTATTCCTCTATCTTGACCTACAATATCCTCAAAGGTTGTTGGCCTTGTTTTCTCAGAAAGTGGCTCTGTTAAGCTCGTTGTTCTCATTTTATAGAGCTTTTCGAGTTCCTTTTTACTCTCCTTCTCGATATATATTTTGCTGCTCTGTTGATTTTTTAGAGCGTTATAAAAATAGAGTCCTATTATAGCTGTAAAAATTAAATTAACAATAACCAGCAGCTGTGAAGCGTATGCCATATTATCCCCTCCTTTGTTTAAATATAGTATGTGTTTATAATTTCTTTTTATTCAAAAAAAAGAAAAGTGGCTAAAATTAGCCACTTTAAGAAACTATCTCATTTTTTAATTTATTTTTTTTAGAAGCAGTTTTTTTTACCTTTTTTAAATTTTCTCCAACTATTAAAGTAGGTGGTTGCTTCTTTTCAATCGTGTCAAGAGTAACTATACACTTTGCAACATCATCCCTTGAAGGAATGTCAAACATTATATCTAACATAATTTCCTCTATTATAGCTCTTAATCCTCTTGCACCTGTTTTTCTCTTTATAGCTTCATCTGCTATCTTATAAAGAGCCTCTTTTTCAAACTCAAGCTCAACACCATCTAATTCTAAAAGCTTTTGATATTGCTTTATTAGAGCATTCTTTGGTTCTGTTAGTATTCTAATTAACGCTTCCTTATCAAGTTGATCTAATGTAACCACAATAGGTACTCTACCAACAAACTCTGGTATCATACCAAACTTTAATAGATCCTCAGGAAGAATATTCTTAAGAAGTTCTCCTACATTCTTTTCCTGCTTGCTTTTTATTTCTGCACCAAATCCCATTGAATTAGTGTGAAGTCTCTTTTCGATAATCTTTTCTATTCCGTCAAATGCACCGCCACAGATGAATAATATGTTAGTAGTATCTATCTGTAGAAATTCTTGGTGAGGATGTTTTCTTCCTCCCTGTGGTGGAACGTTTGCAACTGTTCCTTCTAATATTTTAAGTAGTGCCTGTTGTACTCCTTCACCAGATACATCCCTTGTTATTGAAGGATTATCAGACTTTCTTGCAATTTTATCTATTTCATCTATATAGATGATACCCTTTTCAGCTCTTTCTATATCATAGTCTGCATTTTGTATTAGCTTTAAAAGTATATTTTCAACGTCTTCGCCAACATATCCTGCTTCTGTTAAAGTTGTAGCATCTGCTATTGCAAATGGTACATTTAAAAGCTTTGCAAGTGTTTGAGCAAGAAGTGTTTTACCTGAACCTGTTGGCCCTAATAAAAGTATGTTGCTCTTTTGAAGCTCAATGTCTTTGTTTTTTATCTTAGGCATATTTATTCTTTTGTAGTGATTATACACAGCAACCGATAAAGCTTTTTTTGCTTCTTCTTGACCTATAACATATTGGTCAAGGTATTCCTTTATCTCCCTTGGTTTTGGTAGGTCTGTGTATTCAACCTCCTGCTCTTCAAATAACTCTTCTTCTATTATTTCTGAGCAGAGATCTATACATTCATCACAAATATAAACTCCTGGACCTGCTATTAACCTTTTTACCTGTTCCTGTGTTTTACCACAAAAGGAACATTTAAGTTGTTTCTTGTCATCTATTTTTGGCATTGTTACACCTCGCATTACTTACTCTTCTTAATAATTACATCATCTATAATGCCATATGCCTTTGCTTCCTCTGCTGTCATAAAATAATCTCTTTCTGTATCTTGTTCTATCTTTTCAATAGGTTGCCCTGTTCTTTGGCTTAAAATTTCATTTAATCTCTTCTTTATTCTTAAGATATGTTCTGCGTGAATTTTAATATCTGTTGCCTGGCCACGTGCACCACCAAGTGGTTGATGTATCATAATTTCACTGTTTGGAAGTGCAAATCTCTTTCCCTTTGCACCTGCTGCAAGTAGGAATGCACCCATTGATGCTGCCATACCAACACATATAGTTGAAACATCTGGTTTTATATACTGCATTGTATCATAAATAGCCATACCTGATGTTATTTGGCCACCAGGACTGTTTATGTACAAGTATATATCCTTATCTGGATCCTCAGCCTCTAAAAATAGTAGTTGTGCAACAACTAAACTTGCAGTTTGATCATTTATTTCATCAGATAAGAAGATAATTCTTTCTTTTAAAAGCCTTGAATAAATATCGTATGATCTTTCACCCCTACTGGTTTGTTCAACAACAATTGGTACCAAACTCATATTCATAACCTCCTTTTAATGAAGGCTAGCGTATGCTAGCCTTTTATATATTATTCTGTAACTTTACTATTGTTAACAAGAAACTCAACAACTTTGTTGTTAACTATTTCTTCTTCAATCATATATCTTTCAGTCATTAAAATTGCTTGTTTCATCTTTTCAACGTCATCCTTTGAGTACATCTTAGCTATTTCTTCTGCTCTATTTTCAACCTCTTCATCTGTAGCAGTTATGTTTTCTGCCTTTGCTATAGCTTCTACGACAAGATTTATTTTTACTCTCTTCTTTGCTACTTCCTTGAAGTCATTTCTTAATGCTTCCATTGTAATTCCAAGCATTTCTACATAACTGTTAATATCCATTCCTTGATATCTTAATCTATAATCTAAATCCTTTATCATATAGTCTATTTCGTGTTCTACCATAACTTCTGGTATTTCAACTTCACAAGTATCTACTGCCTTAGTTAAAACTTCTTCTTCTAAATCTCTCTTTGCTCTTTCTTCGTTTTCCTTTTGTAGTTTAGCCTTTATATCATTCTTTAATTCATCAAGTGTATTAAATTCAGAAACTTCACTTGCAAAATCATCATCAAGTTCTGGAAGTTGCTTTACCTTTATTTCCTTTATAGTAACCTTAAATAGTGCTGGTTTTCCCTTTAGTTCTTCAGCGTGGTAGTCTTCTGGGAATGTAACATTTACATCAACTGTTTCTCCAACCTTTGCACCAACAAGTTGGTCTTCAAAGCCTAGAATAAATGTTCCTGAACCTATTGTTAAATTGTAGTTATCAGCCTTTCCTCCTGGGAATGCAACACCATCTACAAATCCTTCAAAGTCGATAACTGCTATATCTCCATTTTCAACAGTTCCTTCTTCCTTTGTTATTAGTCTTGCATTTCTTTCTCTTAAAGCATTTAGTTCAGCATCTATATCAGCATCTGTTACAGGATATTCAATTTTCTTAACTTCTATTCCTTTATAATCTCCAAGTTTAACTTCTGGCTTTACAACAACTTCTGCTGTATATACAAAGTCTTCTCCTTTACCAATTTTTACAACATCTATTTCTGGTCTATCTACAGGTTCAATGTTATTTTCCTTTATTGCTACTGGATAAGTTTCGTCTAATATGTAATTGATTGCATCTTCATAAAAAACACCTTCTCCATAGTACTTTTCTATAACTGCCTTTGGAGCCTTTCCTTTTCTAAATCCTGGTATATTGAATTTTGATGCATTCTTTCTGTATGACTTCTCTACTGCTTCATTAAATTTTTCACTTGAAACTGTTATTTCAAGCTTAACCTTATTATTTTCTAATCTTTCTACCTTTGTATTCATTTTACTTCCTCCTATTCAACTTTTTGTTCTTCCTGTTGCTATATATAAACAGCCTTTTATTACAGTTTAACATTGTAATAATAACACAATTAAAAAATAAGTTCAATAGTATCACAGAATTATTTGACCTTTAGAAACCCTCGCAATAACTTTATCCTTTGGTAATTTTACATTTTCTTCACTTAATACCTCTTCCTCTGCACTATTTAAAAGGTTCTCGTCATAATATTTAGAGGCATTGAACACTCTAAACCCTATACATTTTCCATTTTTATCAACTATATCAACCATATCAAGTATCAAGGATGCTGCTTCATCGAAGTCGAAATCTCTTTTAATCTCACTAGTATCTTCTGAGTAGGAGGCACAAACTTCTGAATCCTCCATTTCAAAGTATAAACTAACTATGTCGTGCATTCTGTCATAATAAACCTTCAAAATATCACCCACAATACAAAATATATTATCCCTTTACATTATATCCCATAATACATAAAAATTAAACAATTTAATTTATTTTTTTGTCCATAGATTATATCCATCTGTTTCAAATATAATATCCCCCACTTCATCAGTTCTGAAATATTTAATCCTTAACTTATTTAAAAGGGATATGGTTTCTCTATGGGGATGCCCATAACTATTATCCTTACCTACTGATATTACGGCATATTTAGGATTTACCTTTTTAATAAATTGTACCGATGAAGAGGATGAACTGCCGTGATGCCCTAATTTTATAACATCAGCCCCTACTTCATATCCTTTTTTTAGTATTTCTCCTTCAGATAGCTTTTCAGCATCGCCCATAAATAAAAATGCCCTGCTTTTATATTTTACTCTTACTACTACAGAATAGTTGTTTAATTCTTCATAATAATTTTCATTAGGAGCTAATAGTTCAAACTCTACACCATCTACATCAAATTTAATGCCTGCCTTTGCTGGTTTTATTTTAATGTTTTTCTTTTTTATTTCTTCCATCATACTTATGAAAGTTTTAGTATTTGTCGTAACCTTAGGCATATATATATTATTAATATTATAGTTCTTTATAACATCGTCCATATTACCTATATGGTCTTCGTGGGGATGTGTAGAAATTAGCACCTCTATATCCTTAACTTTATTTTTATCTAATTTGTTTAAGAAACTTTCTCTTACACTATTTGAACCTGAATCAATTAATATATTTTTTCTATTAGGTGTCTGAATTAAAATAGAATCACCTTGACCAACATCTAAAACTATAACCTTAAAATACTTTTCTATGTTATTTGATGGTTCAATATTTGATTCTATGCAGCCTGTAAAAAACAAAGTAAATATAATTATAAGACAACTTAAAATTCTTTTCACAGTTATACCTCCAAGTTTTTCATATATTCAAAGCTTTTCTTTATTTCGTCAAAGTCTCCATAATTATCCCTATAAACCTCAATAATATACTGACAGTCTTTATTTAAATTTTGTGTTTTATTAATTACTTCTTTAAAATCAAACCCACCATAGCCAGGTAGCAAACAATCACAAAATTCGTTTGAATCAGATATGTGTACATTTACAATCCTATTTTCATATACATTTAAATACTCGTCTATATTTCTACCACTTCTTATAGCTTGCTTAACATCTAAAGTAAAATAGAGCTCTTCCTTCATATTTTCCTTAACAGCTTGTATAAACTTAGGATCATTTCCCATACACCAAGAAACATTTTCCCAAGCTATATATACATCATATTTCAAAGCTATTTTACATAAGTTATCCATAACCTCTGCTGTCCACTTTATATCCTTAATCTGTTTATTGTTTCTTTGGCCGTGAAATATATAATATTTTGCTCCAAGCTTTTTTGCCGCTCTGCAGGCTAATTCAAACTTTTCCTCCATCTCTTCCCTTCTTCTTGCATATACATCAAACAAGAATGGTTCAAAGGATGCAGGAAATGGATGTACTGTGTTTATACTTAAGTTATATTTTTTAATATTTTCATCTATCTTTAAAAGTATTTCTCCTGTCATCTCAGTTGCTGATTCAAAAAACACCTCACATAGTTTAAATCCTATGCTACTTATAATTTTTAATGTGTCTTCTGTCAATACTTCTGGATAAAAACAAGCTGTTGAAATACCAAAGTTCATAAATTCCTCCTAAAAAATTTATCATTTAAATGTATAATTCCCAAATTTAAAGGTAATATTAATTAATGTGATGAATAAGTTAAAAAGGCAATCCCAATCTCCTGTTTGTTAACTCCTGTTTCGTTCTGTTATAATGCTGCCAAAACCAATCAAAGGGGTTGCCTTTTTTACATCACAAAAACATTAAATAATCATTAAAAATCCTCTATATCTATAGAGGACTTTTATTTATATTTACTTTATCTCCTTTAATTTATACTTCCCCTTTTCTAAAACAAAAGTTTTACCATCTGAAATTATTCTTAAACCTTCATTTTCATCAAATCCATCGTATTTTATATTATTAATATCATAGGATAATTCACCTAATCTTACTAATCTTGTACCATTATAATTAGCATACCATATAAATATTCCTCTTTTAGTCAAATTATACGGAAGCTTTGTTAAAAATACTACTTTGCCATCAGACGTAAAATGTGGCTTTTCTGCCCATATATAATCCTTCTGCCTCTGTAGGACCTTATCCTTTTCAAATGTATATTTAGATGTTTTTAAAGTTTTTAGAATTATGTCTTCATATGTTCCATCTATTGAATATACGATTATATTTTGGTTTTCTTTATCATCAAATACAACCTTTGTTCCATCCTTTAAAATATCAAAGTCAACATTAACTCCTTCTGATTTTACCTCAACAAATTTTTTTACACCATTTTCATCTCTATATACAACTTTAAACTGCCTCTGTGAATTAGATATATATATATATTCCTTTAATGTTTCATCTACCTTGTTTTCATTATTTGGAGTATCCTTTATCTCTTCTTTTTTATTTTCTCTATTTATATTCTCATCTTGTTTTATATCCTTTTGCTGCTTCTTTAAAAAACTAAACTTATCAGCAATATTTATGTTAATACCTCTTTTATTAAATTGATACTTTGTATAAAAGAAGGCTGCAAAAATTATTATTAATATAATTAATGTTATATTGATTCTTCTTCTTCTCATCTGTTCCTCATAATTTTTACTAAAGATACTTGGTCTTCCCAAAGTTATCTCCTCCCTTAAATTGTTCCATCATATGCTATTATACCCTAACTTTCAAATAAAAAAAAGCACAAAAAAAGCCTTCTTTGAAGAAGGCTTCTTGGTGGGCCATCGGGGACTCGAACCCAGGACACCCTGATTAAGAGTCAGGTGCTCTACCAACTGAGCTAATGGCCCATATTCTGTATTCTTACTGGTGCGCCCAGTAGGACTCGAACCTACGACCTCCAGATTCGAAGTCTGTAACTCTATCCAACTGAGCTATGGGCGCACGAACTTGCGCCATAGATAATATGGTGCGCCTTGAGAGATTCGAACTCCCGACACACGGCTTAGAAGGCCGTTGCTCTATCCAACTGAGCTAAAGGCGCATATCATGGAGCGGGTGATGGGAATCGAACCCACACAACCAGCTTGGAAGGCTGGGACTCTACCATTGAGCTACACCCGCAAATTTTGGAGCGGGAAACGGGACTCGAACCCGCGGCATTCACCTTGGCAAGGTGACGCTCTACCAACTGAGCTATTCCCGCATATATGGTGCGGGCGGAGGGACTTGAACCCCCACGCACTGGGCACTAGATCCTAAGTCTAGCGCGTCTGCCAATTCCGCCACGCCCGCATATTATGGTGGGCCATCGGGGACTCGAACCCAGGACACCCTGATTAAGAGTCAGGTGCTCTACCAACTGAGCTAATGGCCCATATATATTAGCCTTACGGCTATGTAACCTGGTGAGCCACCGGGGAATCGAACCCCGGACACCAAGATTAAAAGTCTTGTGCTCTACCGACTGAGCTAGTGGCTC